>NZ_WIVZ01000089.1:0-1749 GCF_009600325.1 Pseudomonas sp. FSL R10-2189 | reverse complement strand
TCGGGGTGAAAGTCGCACGCTGTATCTCGGTTCGAAAGATTCGCCGGTTCGCCTGGTGCTCTACGAGAAAGGCTATGAGCAAGGTGGTGATGCTCCTAGAAACTGGGTTCGGCTTGAAGTACGCGTTAGGCCAAAACGGGATCATCGAGCCGCTGTTGCCACATGGGAGCCGGGGCATGCTTTCTGCGCTGCTTGGGTTCCAGACGCGCTCAAGTGCATCGGTTGGGATCACCTCGAAAAGAAGGCTGTAGGCACTGTATGGAAGCGTTCAGACACCGAACGAGCAAGGGCTGCACTGGTTAAACAATACGGCGCGATCATGGCTCAATGGGCGTCTGATGTAGGGTCTTGGGAGGCTCTAGGACAGGCCATTGGGGCGGCTATTGTTAAACCTCAGATGACGGAGAACGCATGAAAAGATTGGGTTTAACGCCAGAAACGGCGCCTCACTTTGTTGAGTACCAGGGCGAGCTTCCAGTCCCGGTATTCGTCACTCTTGAATCGCATCGAAAAACAAAGGCACAGATACGGCAAAAGATCGCTGCTGCAACGGCAGATGATCGAAAGGCGCAACGGTTCGTGACTGAATGACTGCTGGGCAAGACAGGTGAAGTAGACCCACCAGCAAGCTGGCGACCCTTCTTCACGGCTTGCCAATTCGCCTACCGGCTCAATGGACTGTTGCCTTTGGCGTCAAAACTCTTTGCGGCTGGGAGAGGTCTGGAGGAAGCGCTAGCGTAGCGCTGCGCAGCCTCCAGACCTCTCCCAGCGGACAAGCGCGAGCGCGTCAGTACCACACTTATTGACGAGGTGGACACCTTGGGCCACACTCAAGCCTTAAGTGTCCACCTGGAGTTCACCCATGCCTACCATCAAGCCTAGAGTCCAAGTTACGTTGGAGCCTTCAACGCATGAGGTCATCGAGCGTCTTGCAAAGCTTCAGGGGCGCACTAGAGGCGCGATCATTGCGGATCTGCTCAATTCCGTTGCTCCGAGCCTTACGCGCACTGTGGCGCTTCTGGAGGCCGCTATGGAAGCACCTAACGAGGTTAAGCGCGGTCTACGAAGCGTTGTCGAGGGTCTCCATAACGAACTTGTTACGGTCGCTGGGGATGCTTCTTCACAGCTCGATATGCTCATGGGGAAGCTGTCAGAAGATGCCTCTGAGAACGCAGCCGACCCCCATGTAGTAACACGGGGGTCAGGTATCTCCCTCCCTGCCGAGAAGGCACATCCCAAGAAACCTCGAAAGCCTTATAAACCGGGGGCTACAGCCAATGGCTAGGTGGGATTGGTATCAATCGACCGTTCTTGTCCAAGATCCGCAACAATCCGGTCTTGTTGACGCTCTTTTGAGGGCATGGCCGTTGTCCGATTGGGCACCTGCTAAGAACCTCAATGGTTATCTCTATGGCGGACAAATCCGGCGCGGTGATCGAACTCTTTGCCACGTCTGTTGGGGTGGGCAAACCGGGGTCAATTGCAAGTCAACCAGTGATGAGTCTCCGGCTCTCGCGGCAGCTCTTCGGGAGTTCGGTAAACCCCACCTCCCAACACGGGTGGACACTTGCGAAGACTGGCAGGAAGACGGCCTCTTTGATTCGATGGCTGCTCGCTTGATTCAATACGCTCAAGACAATCGTTTGGCTATCAACCAGCAGGGCGATTGGGTTCGGGGTGAAAGTCGCACGCTGTATCTCGGTTCGAAAGATTCGCCGGTTCGCCTGGTGCTCTACGAGAAAGGCTATG
>NZ_WIVZ01000088.1:0-1752 GCF_009600325.1 Pseudomonas sp. FSL R10-2189 | reverse complement strand
GGGCGCCGGGCAGAACCGGCACCGCAGGAAAAACCGGTGGCCAGCGAGGCCGAAACCACGGTGCGGGTAGACACCGCGCGGCTCGACGAAATCATGAACATGGTTGGCGAACTGGTGCTGGTGCGTAACCGCCTGGTGCGCCTGGGCCTGAGCATTCATGACGAGGCCATGGCCAAGGCGCTGTCCAACCTCGACGTGGTCACCGCAGACCTGCAAACCTCGGTCATGAAGACCCGCATGCAGCCGATCAAGAAAGTTTTCGGCCGCTTCCCGCGTCTGGTTCGCGATTTGGCCCGTCAGCTGAAAAAAGAAATCAGCCTGGAACTGGTGGGCGAAGACACCGACCTCGACAAAAACCTCGTGGAGGCGCTGGCCGACCCGTTGGTGCACTTGGTGCGCAACGCGGTTGACCATGGCTGTGAAACCCCTGAAGAGCGTGAAGCCGCAGGCAAGTCGCGGTGCGGGCGGGTGGTGCTATCGGCCGAGCAGGAGGGCGACCATATCTTGCTGTCGATCTCTGACGACGGCAAAGGCATGGACGCCAATGTGCTGCGCGCCATCGCCGTCAAAAAAGGCCTGATGGACAAGGACGCCGCCGATCGCCTGAGCGAAAACGACTGCTACAACCTGATCTTTGCCCCGGGCTTTTCGACCAAGACCGAGATTTCTGACGTGTCGGGCCGTGGCGTGGGCATGGACGTGGTGAAAACCAAGATCGCCCAGCTCAATGGCTCGTTGGCCATTGAATCGACCTTGGGCAAGGGCTCAAAAATCGTCATCAAGGTGCCGCTGACCCTGGCGATCATGCCAACCCTGATGGTCATGCTGGGCAATCAGGCGTTTGCCTTCCCGCTGGTCAACGTCAACGAAATTTTCCACCTGGACCTGTCGCGCACCAACGTGGTCGACGGCCAGGAAGTGGTGATCGTGCGCGACAAAGCGTTGCCGCTGTTCTACCTCAAGCGCTGGCTGGTGGCCTCGGCCGCCCATGAAGAGCAACGCGAAGGGCATGTGGTGATTATCTCGATTGGTACCCAGCGCATCGGCTTTGTCGTCGATCAACTGGTGGGCCAGGAGGAAGTGGTGATCAAACCGTTGGGCAAAATGCTTCAGGGCACGCCGGGCATGTCGGGCGCCACCATTACCGGTGACGGTCGCATTGCCTTGATCCTGGATGTGCCGAGCATGCTCAAGCACTACGCCTCGCGGCGTATTTGATTCTCGTAGCAGGGCGCGCCAGCGTGCCCTGCCGCCTAACGGAGTGTTTATGGTAGTCAAGGTCCTGGTGGTGGACGATTCTGGGTTTTTCCGCCGTCGTGTGTCGGAAATTCTGTCGGCTGACCCGACGATTAAAGTGATCGGCACCGCCACCAATGGCAAGGAAGCAATTGATCAGGCGTTGGCGCTCAAGCCCGACGTGATCACCATGGACTACGAAATGCCGATGATGGACGGCATCACGGCGGTGCGGCACATCATGCAGCGCTGCCCGACACCGGTCTTGATGTTCTCGTCGCTGACCCACGAAGGCGCGCGCGTGACCCTCGATGCGCTGGACGCCGGGGCCGTGGACTTCCTGCCGAAGAATTTCGAAGACATCTCGCGCAACCCCGACAAGGTCAAACAGCTGCTGTGTGAAAAGGTCCATACCATTTCGCGCAGCAACCGGCGCCTGTCCAGTTACAGCGCGCCGCCGCCCGTTGCCGCACCGGCACCTGTGAGCCGTACGCCGCTGGCTGGGGCGCCCACGCC
>NZ_WIVZ01000087.1:0-1639 GCF_009600325.1 Pseudomonas sp. FSL R10-2189 | reverse complement strand
CCTGTGGGTGAGTCTCGGCCATGTCCAAAACGATGGACTCCGACTTGGTGCGCAAAATGGCTCGCCATTGCTCGTCGGTTAGTTCGGCCAGCATGAGCGCACTGTCTTCCTGAACGGCTGCAAGTTCCTCGTCTGATGCCTGTTCACCCATGGCGAGCAGATCGCGTAAGCCGTTTGACCAGTAGAGCTGACGTTTTCCCTTGAACGCTTCGGCATAGGTACGAAACAGGATTGCCGACTGTTGCCAGCCCTCAGACTTATCGAGGACGGCTCTCAGGAAGTCCCAGGGCGTGCGTGAGCCGTTACGGCCCTTCTTGGTGTGGCTTTTGGTCAATTCGCTCTCTAGGCCCCATTTGGAGGCGTAGGCAGCGGCATAGGTGCCATCATCAACCCTGCAACCATGCTCATCAGAAGGACGCGGCAAACCAGCACGCATGCACGCTTGTTGCCAAAGAGGGCTGAATGCGTGGTGTACGGATTGAGGCGAAAAACCCTGATCGAGAAAGAGCAAGACATGAAGGTGTGGGTGAAAGCCATTTTGGCCATGGGTAACTTCCAGAGCCCGGATGGTTCCACGAATACCCAAGAGCTTTCTGAGCTTCTGCCCGGCACGGCTGGTTGTAGTGCTGCGCCATGCTGTGTGGATTTGCTTCAAGAGTGCTGGCAAATCGTCGCCAAGCCCGTGCGGCACTGTCAGGGTCAGCATGAAAACATCCCACTCACGCGCTTTGGCGAGAGCCAGAGCAGTGGTCAGTTCAGCACGACGGCGCTCGCTGATTTTGGCGGCACAAACCGGGCAAGCCCATACGGAAGCGCAGACCTGAAGGCCCGTATAGAACGCCTTGTTGTGCTCCTTGCTCTTGAGTACCTGGAGCGATTGATTTGGCACTCTCCAACGCATGCACTTAGACGTGCGTGAGGTTGGCAATAGCCAATTAACGATGCTTTTTAGAGCGAAACGCTCGCAGCGGAAAAGCCTAGGATCGACAGGCAACCCAGCGGTGATTTCCCCCGTGCTTTGGTCAACCGTTAGGTGAGCGGAGTCAGTTATCGCGTATATACCAAGGGGCTCCGCCCGAAAGGCCGTTTCTGGCCCGGAATTCTGGTAACGCCCGGAAGTGTTATTCTTGTCCATGCAGATCCTTGTCCTGCAAAACCCGGGGTAAATCGCGGCGCCAACCGCGACCCCCACAGAACCCCCTACAGCGCTAACTGGAGGGGGTTTTTTATTGGCTGGTCAAAATGCGCTTAATGGTTTCGGCGTGCGCGTCAGCTTGCTGGTAATCCATTTGCAAAGGGCCGAGAAAGGCCATGCTGAATTTCGGATTCTTGGGTGCAAAGGCAACCATGATCTGGCCGCCATTAGGCTTTGGCATTCCGTTGTAATAAAACTCAGCGAAATGGTGGAACTCATCGAAGTTATCGAGATCGTCCACGCAGGGCATAAGCTCTAAGCAAGGCCCGTGGGGGTCGTCAGGGTGAAAGAGAGCGACAACGAGTTTTTTGGTTTTCTTCATTTGAACGTTCATTCGTTGGGTTCCTTGCGTTGGAAGGTGCGGAGTTTGGTTTGTTGGTCAATGAGTTCCATTTGTGCCTGATTGGCGTCATGTACGGCTTCAAGCTTCGGTTTTTTTTTTTT
>NZ_WIVZ01000086.1:0-1850 GCF_009600325.1 Pseudomonas sp. FSL R10-2189 | reverse complement strand
AGCCGTCGCCGCTGCTGCCTATCGTTCGGGTTCCGAGTTGGTCGATGAACGCACCGGCCTTGTCCATGACTACACCCGGAAAGGGGGTGTAGTTTCGGCCGAAATCATCGCGCCGGATGGCGGCAGTGCCGAGCGCGGCGCGCTGTGGAATGCCGCCGAACTGGCCGAGAACCGGAAGGATTCGCGGACGGCCCGCGAATGGATCGTGGCCCTGCCTGCCGAACTGGATGCTGGCCAGCGCCGGGAGTTGGCTGTTTCCTTTGGTGCCGAACTGGCCCGCCGGTACGGCGTGGCCGTGGATGTTGCTATCCACGAACCCGACCGCGAGGGCGACAACCGCAATCATCACGCGCACATCCTCACCACCACCCGGCGCGTGAGTCGAGGCGCAGCGGGCGAGCTGGTCATGGGCGACAAGTCCAGCATCGAGCTGGCCGACAAGAAACGCCGGGAGCTGGGTTTAGGCCCAGCCGCCGACGAGGTGAAGGCCATTCGGCAGTTGTGGGAGCAGACCGCCAATCGCGCCCTGGAGCGAGCGGGCAGCACCGAACGGATCGACGCCCGAAGCCTCAAGGATCAAGGTATCGACCGTGAGGCGACCACCCACCTCGGGCCAGTGGCCTCCGAGATGGAGCGCCGTGGCCGGATCAGCGATCGAGGCGACGGAAACCGGCAGGTGATGGCCAACAACGAGCAGCGCCAAGGGCTGACTGCGCAGATCATCGACCTGAAAACCGAGCGCGAGCGCCGGGCCAAGGCGCGTCAGGTTGAAGCCCTGCCCGCGGCTGATTTGGTCAAGGCATGGGATGGGCGCAAGGCTGAGTTGTATATGGGCTACCGGCAGCGGGCAGAGCGTCTAGAGTCCCGCGTCGATCAGCAGATACAGGCCATCAGCACCAAACGACGGAACGCCGAAGCCAACCATGCGAAGAAGCGTCCAGTGGAGCCAACCGGGCTGTTGGCCGCGTTCAAGCGCAGCAGCTACGAGAAGCTCATGACTGAATGGCGCGCTACCGCCAAACGCATTAAGGCGTGGAAAGTTGGGCGGGAGAACGACCTGCGTAAGCGGCTTGAGCGTGTGCGGTGCTACCTGACACCGGGCGGCGGTTTTTCTGTGCGAGACGCCGAAAGGACACTCCAGAAGGAGCGTCCTGAGTGGGCGGCGCGGCTACCGCAGGCCCGGGATGAGGTTCAGCGTGAGAAAGAGGCCAAGAAGCAGGAGCTTCTGGCCCAAAAGCGGGAGCGGCAGTCCCTGCAGAAAGGCAGGCCGGGCCGTGGTGGCCACGGCCTCTAGGCCAGATCCAGCGGCATCTGGGTTAGTCGAGCGCGGGCCGCTTCCCATGTCTCACCAGGGCGAGCCTGTTTCGCGATCTCAGCATCTGAAATCTTCCCGGCCTTGCGCTTCGCTGGGGCCTTACCCACCGCCTTGGCGGGCTTCTTCGGTCCAAAACTGAACAACAGATGTGTGACCTTGCGCCCGGTCTTTCGCTGCGCCCACTCCACCTGTAGCGGGCTGTGCTCGTTGATCTGCGTCACGGCTGGATCAAGCACTCGCAACTTGAAGTCCTTGATCGAGGGATACCGGCCTTCCAGTTGAAACCACTCTCGCAGCTGGTCAATTTCTATTTCGCGCTGGCCGATGCTGTCCCATTGCATGAGCAGCTCGTAAAGCCTGATCGCGTGGGTGCTGTCCATCTTGGCCACGTCAGCCAAGGCGTATTTGGTGAACTGTTTGGTGAGTTCCGTCAGGTACGGCAGCATGTCTTTGGTGAACCTGAGTTCTACACGGCCCTCACCCTCCCGGTAGATGATTGTTTGCACCCAGCCGGTAATCATCACACTCGGTCTTT
>NZ_WIVZ01000085.1:0-1855 GCF_009600325.1 Pseudomonas sp. FSL R10-2189 | reverse complement strand
GTGGTGGGTGGTGGGTGGTGGGTGGTGGATGGGCCGGTGCGGGGCCTTGGGGTCGAGCAGGTTGCTGGCCGGGTCGAAGGCGAAGGTTTCTTCTTTGTACTGACTGCTGGCACCGAGCAGGCGGCCGAGCGGGTCGTAACGGTAGTTGATGTCGCCACGGCGGTTGTCGTGCAGGTCGGTCAACTGCCCGGCGTCGTCATAGCGGTAGTTGCGCACCAGCAGGCGCGTGCTTGAGCCGGTAAGGGCTACGGTCTGTTCCTGCAACTGGCCGTTGGGCGTCCAGCTTTGCCGTTGTTGCAGGCCGTTGCCTTGGTGGCGGACGATTTCTCGATGCAGGTCGTCGCGCTGGTAGCTGAGCAGTTCGATGTCGTCGACTTTCATTGCCAGCAAGTGGCCGCTGCCGTAGGTCAGCCAACTGACCCGGTGGCCGTCGGGGCGGGTGGTGGCAATGCGTTGGTTGAGGGCGTCGTACTCGTGCTGCCAGATGGCAACGTGGCAGGGTTTGTAGAGGTGCAGGTGCTGGTGTTCGCGGGTGTTATTGCCCGCCGCATCGTAAAACCACTGCAGTTTGCAGGTCGGGAGCGTCGGTGTGGCTGAGCAGACGGCTTTTAGCATCGCGGATTTTGATGGAGATCGCAGGCGTTGGCGTTGGCGTTGTTGAGCCAATGGTGGTGATACTGAACTGTTAAAGAACGCTCGCTGACATGTTCAGCGGTGAATTGATGCCCACGAGCCGCTGGCGATCAGCTTGGCACTGTAGGTAGTCTTCATGCCGTTCAATACCACCGGAACGCCGTTGACGGAATAGCTGTTGCTGTCTTCGACAATCGACCCCATGCACAGGGGCGGCACATCACTAGTTAGCCTTTGGCTACCATTAGTTTGCCGTTGAGACACAGGGTGGGGCATGGTTTTGTTGAAGAGTCCTCCGTGGTTTGTAAAGTCACTTAGGCGAGCAATACATTTCATAAAGAAGAGATCCTTGGAGTGATAGGGCACGATTTTTTAGTTGATTGGAATTCACTGCTGAGGTCGAAGTCTGATGTTGTAGTTGGCAACGCGACTAACTCTGTCATCGGTATCCGAACACAGACGTTTAAGTATTGCATGAGGTGTTTTTTGGTTTGACGCAATCGCCTGTCTAACTATGGGGTTCTCGTCATTTGATAGGAGGGCTAATATCTTAGTATCAGATCTTCTTTTTTTTGCAATGCCATGCCTTGTCTTCCAGTTTTCACTTTTTGACAAAAGATTTATTGTGTTGGGCTGGATAGTTTCGTTTTGCAGTATAAAAAATTCATAGTCTGGATATTTTGCGATTACATTCTCCCAGACGCTCTCATCTGCCTCTTCGGTAATGGCTCTTTTATTGTCAGCTTCAATGTTGCTGTTGATAAGATTGATAAATTCCTCGGCTGAAATGATCATTTTTTGTCCTGGCATTTTAATTTCTTTAGGTCGACGGAGCGGCCTGTCGAGCCTTTATGCTTTCCTTTCATGATGTCTCCATACTCATTGAGGTCTGCTGTCCACTCTAGGGTTCCGGCGCTTCTCGATTCTGTGAACAATTTCCACGCGCTTCCTCCGTGTTCGGTTTTATCGGCTGAGTACCAATAGCCGTCTTTCGGATCTCGAAATAGAGTTACGTTTCCTACTCCAGGAATATGCCCGTTACACTTTCTGTCATATCGTTCGACGCTCCATTTGTGTGCGCAACATTGTCGGTTGGCAATGTTTGATTTTGCTGATGGAGTTGGTTTTCTCCCTGATTTTGAGAGCCCAAACGGATCAACCCACCCCACCGGATTCGGCGCATACGCATAGAAATTCAGCCCACCCGCAAAACCGATCGGAT
>NZ_WIVZ01000084.1:0-1891 GCF_009600325.1 Pseudomonas sp. FSL R10-2189 | reverse complement strand
AGGATCGAGTAGGGTGAGGGATTTTTTTTTCCCTCAGCCCTCTCACACCACCGTACGTGCGGTTCCGCATACGGCGGTTCAACTAATACGCTGGAGTCCCTGCACAGTGCTGCGCAGCGAGACCAGCCCCATTTTGGCGAAGTACAACCTCGGTACTGCCTGATTCATGTGTTTGGATGCCGAGTTCCACCAAGGCCCTCGCCCGTTTACACTCGACTTCCACGCCCGCTCAGGCCTAAGCCCAAGTAAGATGAGTCGTCGTTCGCGGGTCTTCGGGGTTTTCCACTGTCGCCAGAGCAGGCAACGTAGTTTTCGACGCAGCCACCAATCGAGTTCATCCAGCGTCCGCATGTTCGCGGTAAGCCGAAAGTAGTTTGCCCAACCCCGCAACACGGGATTTAGCATCTCTATAGTGTGAGACAAGGACCGTCCTCGCCCCTTGCGCAGCAACTCACGAACTCGATCCATCAGTCTTCGCAGGCTTTCGGGGGCAGGTCGCACCCGTGTCTCTTGGCGATAGATCGTAATCGCGTAGCCCAGAAACTTTCGCTTCCAAGGCCGTGCTACTGCGCTTTTCTGCTCGTTGATACGTAGCTTCAGATGACCTTCCAGGAAGGCTCTGATGTTCGCCATCGCCCGTTGCCCTGCGCCTTCACTGCCGATGTAGATATTGCAGTCGTCAGCATATCGGCAGAACTTCAACTGCCGCCTTTCCAGCTCTCGATCAAGATCGGTCAGCAGGATATTCGACAGTAATGGGGACAGCGGCCCACCCTGAGGCGTACCCTCGCTGCGAGGTTGAATCACGCCATTAGCCATCATCCCCGCCTCTAAGAAGCGCCGGATCAGCTTGAGTACGCGACCATCCCTCACTCGATAGGCGAGTCGAGCCATCAACACGTCGTGGTTGACCCGGTCGAAGAATTTCTCCAGGTCGATGTCCACTACCCAGTGCTTTCCTTCGGCCACATACTCTTTCGCCTTGGCGACCGCATCGAGCGCACTTCTCTGCGGACGAAAGCCGTAGCTGCCATCGGAGAAGGTTGGCTCGAAGATCGGTTGCAGTACTTGATGGAGCGCCTGCTGGATAAGCCGATCCACCACCGTGGGTACGCCGAGTGTTCTAACCCCGCCATTAGGCTTGGGAATGTCCACTCGGCGCACCGCCCGTGGCAGGTACCGATCCTCCAGCAGTGCCGCCTTCACACTTGGCCAGTGCACCATCAGCCAGTCCTTCAGTTCCTCAACCGTCAAGCGATCAACGCCTGGCGCGCCTCGGTTCTTCAGGACGCGCTTGTACGCTCGTCGCATGTTGCTGGGTTCGACCACCTGCTCCATGAGCCGGTAGTCCTCCGATTTCGTTCGCCCAGCCGTCGCCGCAACCCCCTCAGCACCTTGCGGGCTTCTTTCCGGATTCCGTCCGGCCATGGCAGGCAGGCCTCCCGTGTCGGGAGCTTCTGCGTCATCGTGGGTTGTCGAGATCAGCTGTTCTACTCTCGGTATTAATCGTTCAGGCCTTCAGTCTCGCGACCTACTATGCCCTCTGCTGACTTCTGCACAGTCATTCCAGCACCTCGCGGTGCCGGTAGCCCTGACGGGCAACCGTGCAGATCTCCCCGGGTATTGCGCACCCACTTTCACGCTTATGCCTGTCGGATCTACGTCATGGCGTTCTGTGCAAGTATTGGGCTTCGCAGATTTCGGACTGCTTACCCCGCCATGCCGCCTCGTATCCGCTTCCTGTTCGTCAGGCCAGCGATTTGCCTCGGGCTTCCTTCAGACTCGCAGTCGCCCGCGAAACCCTTGCCTCTAGCTAGCACTTCCCCTTGCCGGGTGTGCGGGGGACTTTCACCCCTGAGTGAGCGCGCCCTGCCGGGCGCACCAAAAAAAA
>NZ_WIVZ01000083.1:0-1910 GCF_009600325.1 Pseudomonas sp. FSL R10-2189 | reverse complement strand
GCCCGGTGACGGCCAAAGCAGCGGGTGAAGGTAATGCCCTGGCGCTGACGTTGCTGCCCGATACAGGCCAGACCTGCGTGGAGAAAAACCGATGACCCCAGCCACTGTTCAGGCATTCGTCGCGCAACACCATGCGCCCGACGACACGCTGTACTTGCTGCTCGATCTGTCGGCCGACTGCGCCTCGGACGACCCGTTGCACATTGAGGCGTTGCATCAAACCCTCGGCCGGGAAGCCATTACGCCCCTGCTGCGTCCCGATTTGATGCATACGCCATTAGCTTGCCCCGTGCTCGTGACTCTGGCCGAGCCGGGCAGGTCGCCCTCACAACAGCTGTTGGCACTCTCGGCTCTGCGCGCAAAAGAAGATTTTTTCCGCCACAAACGCTATGTGTGTGGCTGGCTCAGCAGTGGCGCCAATGCACAGACCGTCAGCGCCCATGTCATCGCTCTGGGCCAACTGACGCAGGGGCAGACACGCACGTATTTCCCGGTGCATGAACCCCTTCGCCTGGAGTTGCTCGTCGCCACTTACCGTCGTAATGAACCGGGGCCGTGGTGGCCAGTTCGACACTGGCTGCTGCCCACTAGCAGCGGCGACAGCGGTATGCTGACAGGCATCCCCGATCAGGGTTCTGCTCCCGACGAGCGCGCTTACGCCATACAGCAGGATGTGCCCATGGTGTCTGCACTGCTGAGCAGTTGGCGGCGGGCGCTGCAAGTGCCACTCACCTATGCACCTGATCGCTGGAACGGCCCTACAGCACTCCCGCCGCTAGCCGCTGCAAAGGCTTACATGCAAATCCGCCAAGCCCGCACGCTGGGGCTCGCACAACAACCCGACCTCCTGACACTGGCCTTGTTCCACCTGATGCTGCACCCGCGCCTGCATGAGCATGCCGGCGTTCGCAGCGTGATCAAGCAGGCTGTCCAAGAACAGCGACCGCTCAGCACCTTGTTTGCTCTCTTCAACGACAGCGCCTGGAGGCAGGTTGTGGAGGATTTATTCTATGCCGGAGCTTGTCCATGACTTTGGGTACGCAATTCAACATCGCCATCAGCGAAACAGCCGTATTAACGGACCGTTGCAGGGCCTGTCAACGTAAGGGCCTGCCCATTCTGCCGTTGCGCCACGCCCTCGTGCCGCGCTCACGGGATGAACAAACCCGACCCGATACCGTACAAACTGATACGCGCATGGGGTTGCGCACCTTGCGTGCGGGCTACCTCTACGTGCTGCTGGATCGTTCGATCTGGCAGGCTTATCAGGTAACGCCGGACGGCTATTTGCGCCAGTTCAACCCGTACGAGCCAGCGCCCGCCAACGAGGCTGCTCTGTCCGATGCATGCGTCAGCGCCCATCACGATGGCCCGGCATCATTCCTCAACATAGACACCGACAAACACACCACCGCCTGGCTGGCCTTTGCCAGCGACCCTTGGCCTGCCAGCGTGCTGGACGGTTACAAAGCCGGTCGCGCTCCAGAGCGCTTTCAAAAGCTCGACCTCGCCAGCGCACGCGATAATCCGGCCAGCGTCGGCCTGGCCATGAACACTGAAAACCTGCAGGTGGACAAGCAGGTCTACGAGTACCAAGCGCATAAAACCGCAGCCTCATCCGCAGTCCTAACACTTAACCCTCCGGTAAAAGACTGGCGCTTCTACGAGCACTCACAACAAGCGCACACGCCGTATTTCAATAGCGTGCACGGGTTTTGCAGCCGGGCCCATCGTGTGGGCGCGCTGAAGGGCTTTGTGATTGGCGCCATCACGACCCATAAACTCCAGCAAGGCGTACTGGCCTTTGTGCTGGATGACACCATCGGTCTGGTGCAGGAATACAACGGCCTGCGTAATGGCTGGATCGAGACCCGACAGCAGTGGATGAGCGAGCCAGAGCGGGCCTACAA
>NZ_WIVZ01000082.1:0-1920 GCF_009600325.1 Pseudomonas sp. FSL R10-2189 | reverse complement strand
CCACTAGCGGCCAATACATCGCCCATGCCAGTAACTTTGCCTATAAAAACGCGCAAAGCCAGGCCGCGGCGTTTCCCCAAGACCTCAATAGCGGTACCGGGAATCTGGAGTTGCTTCAGCACTATGCCAATGGGTTGGCGTTCAAGGGGGGCCAATACCAGGTAGAAGATGCTCTGGGGCAGGTGTTCAAAGGTGTGCTGGATGCCAATGGATTTGCAGCCGTGGCGGGGTTGGCGCCCGGCCCGGCCAACGTCCAGTTCAACAAAGACCCGGTTGATGTCTGGACCGATCCGGGTTTCCCCGGGCCCCATGAACAAATCGAAACCACCACCGCTGAGACCACCCGCACCCACCTGCCGGTTCAGGCCCAAGCGCTGCTTGAGACAGTACTCAACACCCCACCGTCTAAAAACGCGCTGAAGGCAGCAGCCCTCAGCAACATGCCCTCGTCGGTCAAAACACTCGCGGACAGCATCGATGCTTCCGGACAGCGGCCCGGCAACCCGGAGAAATCATCATGAGTTCTCCTGTCACTCGCCCACGGCAATCGGCCAACAGCCCAATCAATACGGTCACCAAAGACGATATCGAGGCTGGCAAAGAAAAGCTCGACCAATGGCTGCGCAAGCTCACCAACGATACGGTCAGCTGGAACATGGTGCACGCCGCTGGCTCGGTTATTCCCGGGGTCGGTACAGTCTTTGCGGGCATTGATGCCATTGGCGATCTGCTCACGCTGATCGAAGGTGATCGCGAGGATTTCCTCACTTGGGTGAGCCTGGGTATCAATGTCGTCGGGTTGGTCTCGTTCCCCGGCGTCGGTCCTGCCCGTCTGGCGGTGCGCACCACACTGTCCACGGTGCGCAAGAACGGTCTGGCGGCCATCTCAGCAGCCATGCTTACCGCCCTCGAAGAGAATCTCAACGACAAAACCCGAGGCGCACTCGAAGACTTTGCCGCCGCCATTCAAACCCGTCTCAGCGATCTGTTGGCGAAAATCGCCGCCGAAATCAGCAAAGCCTGTGCCGCCCTCGCCCAGATGCTCAGGAGCATCGCCAGCGATGACGGACAGAAGATGCTGGCAAACAAGACTAAAACCGCGTCTCTGTTCGCAGGCCCGCTGTTTGCCATTGGGGCGCATTTTTTAATCGACGACAGATTGCTCTCCAAAAGCACCTGCCAAGAGCTGCTCAGCGTGGCCAAGAGTGCCGACGATATCGGCAAGCTGGCCGCGCAAAAGGTCACGTTGCTGGGTGATGCGGGAAAAATCGGCAGCATTGGCAATTTGATTGCCGAACTGGTCAGCGCCCTCGCCCGCCGCAAGCGCCGCGGCACCCAGCCAGCAAGCGTCGCACCACAACACGTCAGCCACGCCCAGGCCCAAACAGGCCAAGGCGGGATGGTGACTCAAAACACTCAACGTCACACCGACAGAGATCCCGGCTGCAAAAACAAAACCGCCTCCAGCACCGGCTGCAGTATCAGCTTCGCCACGGGTAGCGAAACCGTCGCACACGCTGACTTTTCCCTGCCCGGGCCCTTCCCGATTGAATGGGTACGCACCTACCGTTCAAGCCTCGACGCCCTGGATCACGGCAGCCTCGGCGCACGCTGGATCACCCCCTTTACGACCCGCATCGCGGTCAACAACACAGGCCTGATCTACCTTGGTGCCGACGGGCGCAACCACCGCTACCCCAACCCCAAGCTCGGCAAACATCACTGCGACGCCGTTGAAGGCGTACTGCTGGTTCGCAACTCAGCCACCACCCTGGTCATCGCCCGCGGCCACGACAGCCAGGAACACTACCAGCAGTTGGGCGATCACTACGCCCTCAGTGAAATCACCCTGCGCGGCGGCGCCCGCGTCACCCTGCACTATGACCACCAGCACGCAGGCCAGGCCGTGCTGTCGGACCT
>NZ_WIVZ01000081.1:0-1938 GCF_009600325.1 Pseudomonas sp. FSL R10-2189 | reverse complement strand
AATTACATAGCCAGGTGCTTGCTGAAGTCAGGAGGGTTTAGAAATCAGCTACACCCTTAAATGCGAAGAGCCAGTAAAGCTGCGCAGCGCTGGCTATCGGCTGATCTACCAGGTCATAGATCAGGAGGTTGTGGTGTTCGTGGTTGCTATCGATAAACGTGAGAATGAAGCCGCATACCGAAAGGCATCAGAGCGGCTCAAATGACTTACGTCTTAATTATAATGGGGCTTATAGTCAAACCAAGCACTGTCAGTATGCGTTCGTAAACTAATAAAAAGCCAACCAAAAAATGACTGCTTGCAGCTCATGCGTGACGCTTGAAGCGTAACTGATGCACTCTATACAAAGGATTGGAGAAACAATTGAAAAAGCTTCTTATCTTTTTTGCGCTACTTACACCTCTCTCCGCTTTAGCAGCAGTTTGTGATACCACCGTACTAAATAACATTGAGAAGCGATACATGGCTGCTGCGCCTAGCTGCATTGAAAGCGGTGTTGCCTCAAGTGCTGCTTGTGCAAGTGTTTGGGAGGCAGATAATGACTCCGTATTGGAGTTCGCTGTACGTAAGCAGGCTGGCTGTAATGCCAGTGCCTATCCTATCAACCCTCACTTTAGTTACTTGGTTGGTCTTGTGGAGGCATTACCCAAGGTAAAAAGTAATGCGACTGCCTCTACCAATGAGCCTATTTGTATTAGTCAAATACCGGCTGTTGAACGAAAGTACAATTTGGGCAGCGTAAAATGGATTTCCAATGGTAATTCATCAGACTACGCAGATAGGCTTTTATGTTATTATTCAGCAGTTTCCTCCATGGACACTGGCAGTGTGTTCGTTATAGTTGTAGCTGGTAAGGGTGACGTGAATATTGGTTACGCCGCCAAAGACCCAAGAAATACCTTTTCAATACGTTTCGAAAGACTTATTAATTAAAAATATGTCCCATTTCCTCAGAAACCACTACCATCAGATCAACGAAGAATTCCATCTAATATCTGTTAGATAAAACAGCTATAGCAAGGAGTAATGTGTGAGTGATTATCAGGATTTTTGTGAAAGTTTTGGTGGTTGTGCTAGTGATCCTGATTTCATGGATAAGTGGATGGAAGAGTATGTAGTTAATGTAGTGGAGGCAACTAAAACTACCGTTGGTGATTTTTTACCAAATGGAAAAATGGTCCACATAATTAAACTATTAGCTACATATCCAGCACAACCGAAGGGAATAATTTGGAATAAAGAGCTTTCCGAGCCATTACCATGTATTGGTTCAAACTATTTAAAAAGTACAGAACACGATGATCCTGCGAGTTGGTTTATTCGTAAAGGTTTTATAGTTCGCTCTATCAAAACTAATGCTTATTGGTATCAAGTTGCATTCAAAGATACTAATTCTGAAACGCAACTTGAAGAGCGCGAGCGTAAAGATTACGAATCTATTTGCCCCAACTTGAATCCTAACTGGGTTAAAAACTGCAAATAGTGGTGAATAGAGGAACCGGACAAAATTGTACGCTAGGGATGGTCTGAAGTAGTCATGTGTTTCTGGCTGACTTCGGCCACCGCCGATCTTGAAAGAGGCGAGTTGATCCAAAACGCTCAAATCACTCACTCATTCCTGTCTTTATTAGCCGCTGCGAGCACCTCGCGGCAGCTACTCACAACATTACAGGCGCACCTCTCCTCCACAGTTTCCCTAGCGCCCGTCGCTCCAAGCCACAGTCGTCGCTCTACTCCTAAGTTATGCGACATGCTCACAGACCCTGGATCTGCGGGATTTTGGATGTCGCATAAATCTGTCGCAGGTTATAAATTACCTGCGACAAATAATGCGACAGGTGCTCCATGGACAATGCAGGACGTAACCGTCCGGGCAACACACCTACCTGAGAGCGTCGCCTAAGGCGATGGTGTCCACCTGATTTTAAGTGGACACCA
>NZ_WIVZ01000080.1:0-2000 GCF_009600325.1 Pseudomonas sp. FSL R10-2189 | reverse complement strand
GGTAGCTGGTGACACGAGTGTTGAGCCCACCCAACTAGGGTGACGGAAATTTCTGGGGTTCCGGCTTACATCCCCAGTACGAGCGCAGCCAGACAGAGAACATGGCCCTGTCGCAGCAGGTGCAGAGCTTGAGCGGGCAGGTGAACGACTTGGCGCAGCGCGTAGAGGGTTTGAGCCGCGCGCTCAGGAAGTGATCCAGGAGCATAAGCGGCATAAGTCGCGCAGCGGGCCCACCTTGGGTTAGGCTGGCCCCCAGAAAAAACAAAACCCCCGTGCTCTATTCAACTTGCCGGAAGAGAGAGCGACGGGGGCCCCGATAAGAGCACTGGAGTGCCCTGAACGTGTCGAAAGCATATCACGCCACCATCGCAGATCAACCAGGACAACTCGACTTGTTCCGGGAGCGCCTGCCTGCCAAGCCGTATCACACCGACGACCTGCGCGCAGGGCTCCAGGTGCGCAGCGCCGAGCGCGCCGCTCTGGCTCGATACATCCAGCCAAACGGGCCTACGCACCGTTTCTGGCTCGTCTATGACATCGACCGCCCCGGCGCGGCCATCGACTGGAGCGACCGAGGTGCACCGCCGCCCTCGATCACGGCCAAAAATCCCGAGAACGGTCACGCTCACCTGATTTACGGGCTCAAAACGTCCGTGCGCACCGCGTCTGACGCGAAATCTGCGCCCCTGCGGTACGCGGCAGCTGTAGATTGCGCGCTACAGCGTTTACTTGGTGCTGACCTCGGCTATTCCGGTCTTATCTGCAAGAATCCTCTGCACCCGCATTGGCAGGTGACCACTTGGGAGCCGCGCCTGTACACCCTGGCCGACCTCGACAGTTGGCTAGACCTCGAGCCCGCCCAGGATCGCCGTAAGCGCCTCCCGGACTACGGGCTGGGCCGGAACTGCAATCTGTTCGAGCAACTGCGCCTCTGGGCCTACAGGGCGATACGCCAAGGGTGGCCGGACTTCGAGCAGTGGCAAGCCGCCTGCCTCGACCGGGCTCTGATGTACAACGCCGGGTTCGCGGCATCCCTCGATCACCAGGAGGTGCGCCACGTCGCCCGCTCAGTGGCGAAGTGGACGCACCAGCACCTCGACGCCGCCTCGTTTAGCGCGTGGCAGGCGGTACAGGGGCGCAAGGGTGGTAAGGCCAAAGGCGAGGCTTATGCTCTACTCAGAGCACAGGCTCTTCGCTTGCGCAGCGATGGGGTGAGCATCAGAAGCATTGCTAAAGAGCTTTCAGTTGGCACAGGCACTGTGCATTCCTGGGTTAGCACCAAGCGTTAATCGCGGGTTAAAACGACAATAGCTGCGAAGCCATTGTCGTGGCCAGAGCACTCAATACTTGGTTTGTTTGGGTTGTGGCCAACTACCTGGCTGCTGGCAACTGAAACTGACCCGTACCCGTACCCGTATGAGCTGAAAGGCGTGACTGTTTTGACTACCCACCCCTCATCTTTGAGCATCTTGTTGAGGCGTTTCTCATTAGATTGGAACTGCCCTTCTTGGTCGTGCCATCCACTCACAATGTAAATCTGATCCATTCCACCCTCTATATTTAGTGTTCAGATAGCCATATCAGATAATAGCCCGCCAGGTGCTCTTGTTGTGCCCCTCCAGATGTAAATCCCCCCCGATCTTCACAAGTCCAGGTGGTCGCCAGTGCAGTGACCGAAGGGCGCTGTGATGGTGAACGCCCAACAAGCAAAGCGCGTTAGCCACCAACTCAACCAACCTCTGATCTAGAGCCTCTGTAACCTTCTGACACTTGCACGGCTTTTGATTCTAAGCCAGTATACACAGAGGGCCCTCCCGGCGCTTCGCTTGGTCGGTTCCTCTGTGACCTGGTTCAGGGGGCGTGCCGCCCCCCGAAACCCCCCAGCCGGCCCCCGCCGCCGCAGACTAAAGTCCGCAACGTCGCGGGCCTCTACTAAGAGCCAAGCCATGACCGAGCCAAAGCGCGAAAAGATCATCAAGGTGCGGGTGTCCCCCGAGGAA
>NZ_WIVZ01000007.1:0-173506 GCF_009600325.1 Pseudomonas sp. FSL R10-2189 | reverse complement strand
AGGCCCGAAGGTCCCCTGCTTTCTCCCGTAGGACGTATGCGGTATTAGCGTCCGTTTCCGAACGTTATCCCCCACTATCAGGCAGATTCCTAGGTATTACTCACCCGTCCGCCGCTCTCAAGAGAAGCAAGCTTCTCTCTACCGCTCGACTTGCATGTGTTAGGCCTGCCGCCAGCGTTCAATCTGAGCCATGATCAAACTCTTCAGTTCAAACATCTTTGGGTTTTTAAGAAACCCTAAACTTGGCTCAGCAATCGTTGGTTACATCTTTGATTTCTCGCGGAGTAACTTGTGATGCTGATAATCTTTTTGACTATCAGTCTGACTCCACAAGCACCCACACGAATTGCTTGATTCAGTTGTTAAAGAGCGGTTGGTTAAGCTTTCGCTCAACCGAGGCGGGCATTCTACAGCAGCCTTTGTTGCTGTCAAGCGGTTATTTTAAGATGTTTTCAAAGTTTCCTTTTTAACATCAACCACTTGCGCCTTCGATCTCTCGTTAGCGGGAGGCGAATTCTACAGCGTTACACGCTGCTGTCAACACCTCATTTCCTGCTTCGATGAATTGAAGCTGGCACCGTCAAAACCATCCAACTCGTTGATATTCAAGGAGTTTTCCGTTTCGACTGCGCCGGAAGTGGTGCGAATTATAGGCCGCTAGAATTCTGAGTCAAGGGTTAATTTGAATTAAGTGGCCACTACTGGTTTCTTCTTATATAGACGAGGGATCCGACGCATCACTGGCGGGATCCGCAGCAGTAAAAGGCATGCACCTATAAAGGCATAGATCGACCACTCTTTCAGGTCAGCACGCACAATCCACAACATATGCAAAAGACCCAACCCCACAACCACGTACACCAAGCGATGCAACTTCTTCCAGCTCGCCCCCATCCGCCTTTGACTGTAACGATTGGAGGTCACCGCCAGCGCCAACAAAAAAAGCGCCCCCAAGCTGCCGACAATAATGTAAGGCCGCTTGCTGAGCTCAACCCCCAACTGGGACCAGTCGAGCCCGAGTACAAAGAACAAGTAGGCGCACAGGTGCAGCATCACGTAGGCAAAACACCACAACCCGATCTGGCGGCGGACCGCAATCCACCCCGGCCAGCCTGTCAGCTTTTGCAGGGGCGTCATGCATAACGTCACCAGCAACAAGACCAGTGTCCCAAGCCCCAGCCGATCAACCAACACCTTTCCGGGATCCGGCCCCAAGGCAAAGCTCCATGCCTCATAGAGCCAGTACAAAGGCCAGATTGCCGCCGCTATAAATACACCGAGACGCCACAGTGGAAACTTCATCAGTAATTCTTCCGTAGATCCAGGCCGGTATATAGAGAGGCGACTTCATCGGCATAGCCATTGAACATCTGCGTGTCCCGCACATTAGGGCTAAACAAACTGCTCGGCAGGCGCCGCTCACGCGCTTGAGTCCAGCGAGGGTGATCGACTTGCGGGTTCACATTGGCATAGAAGCCGTATTCATTAGCCGCAATACTCTGCCAAGTGGTTTTCGGCTGCTCCTCAACCAGGCTGATTCGTACAATCGACTTCACACTCTTGAAGCCATACTTCCACGGGACAACCAAACGAAGAGGCGCGCCGTTCTGATTAGGCAACTCACGGCCATACATCCCCACCGCCAATATGGCCAACGGGTTCATCGCCTCATCCAGACGCAAGCCTTCTACATAGGGCCAATCAATCAACGCAAAGTCGGAGCGCTGGCCCGGCATGACTTTCGGGTCCTTCAAGGTTTCAAAGCGTATGAATTTAGCTTTCGATGTGGGCTCAACCTGCTTAAGCAACGCTGACAGGGGGAACCCCATCCAGGGAATGACCATTGACCACGCCTCTACACAGCGCAACCGATAGATCCGCTCCTCCAACTGGTTGGGTTTCATAAAGTCCTCAAGGGCATAACGCCCGGGCTTACCCACCTCGCCATCCACGACCACCGTCCATGGCTCGGTTTTCAAAGCGCCGGCGTATTGCGCCGGATCGCCTTTATCAGTACCAAACTCATAGAAATTGTTGTAGTGCGTGGCGTCTTTGAAAGGCGTAATGGCCTCCCCTTTGACTGTCACTGCCTGCCACTGGGTCTGCGGGAGTTTTTCAGCAAACCAGCCCGGCGCCTTGCCCGGATCAACATCTGCGTAGCGCGAAGCATCAGTGGCATTCGCCCAACGCGGCAGTGCGCTCACGGCTAATCCTGCAAGCGAGCTGCCCAACAATGCACGGCGAGATAAATAGAAGGACTCAGGGGTGACGTCCGACTCTTTGCAGTCGGACGCTTTAGGCAGCTTGATGAGCATGACAACTCCGCAGTATTGGAGGGCTGATGCACCAATAGACTACGGAGTTTGGGGGAAATTACATCACTCGCCGGTTTTGTTACGGCGCAGATGCAATAAATATTGAATCGGGCCCGAAGCGGCATACACCAGGAAAGCCAGCAGCAGAATACGCGGCGGATCGCTGAACACCACCGCGAACACCAGCACCACCGCCAGGATCGCCACAAATGGCACGCGCCCTTTCAAATCCAGCTGCTTGAAGCTGTTGTACTTGATGTTGCTGACCATCAGCATGCCCGCCGCAGCCACCAACAAGGCCACCAGGAAGGACATTTTCGACCCCTGGATCCCGTAATCGCTGAACGCCCACACAATACCGGCCACGACACCCGCTGCCGCCGGGCTGGCCAGGCCGATGAAATAACGCTTGTCTGCCGTACCGACCTGCGTATTGAAGCGAGCCAGACGCAACGCCGCGCCTGCTACATAAATGAAGGCCACCATCCAGCCGACCTTGCCCATGTCGCCCAGCGCCCAACCAAACGCCAGCAGCGCCGGCGCCACGCCAAAAGCGACCATGTCAGACAAGGAGTCATACTCGGCGCCAAAGGCACTTTCGGTATGAGTCATACGGGCAACCCGGCCATCAAGGCCGTCCAGCACCATGGCGACAAAAATCGCGATGGCGGCAAATGCAAAATACTTGCTTGCGCCCGCAGCATCACCAGCGCTCATTGCGCTTTGCGCACTCATTGAGCTGATGATGGAGTAGAAACCGGCAAACAGGTTTGCCGTTGTAAAAAGATTGGGCAGCAGATAGATACCACGATGCCGGACCTTATGGCCTTCAGCGTCATGCCCTTCTTCGACATGCTCATCGATAGGCAGCAGGCTATCGGCGTCAGAAGCCTGTTTTGGCTCTTCGGGACGTTCGCTCATGGACATTACCTTGCAACGATATGGAAAGTTTCAATAGAAGCTTGCAGACCAACTGTCACCCGCAAACGTTCCTGCTTTATACCAGAAGCTGCCGCTTAAACGAAAAAACGCGGCCATGGCCGCGTTTTTTCAAGATCGTACTGACTTAGTTTTTAGCTTTGTCGACGATTTTGTTAGCACCGATCCAAGGCATCATCGAGCGCAGTTGCTCGCCGATCACTTCGATACCGTGTGCTGCGTTGTTACGACGCTTGGCAGTCATCGAAGGGTAGCCAGTAGCGCCTTCGCTGATGAACATCTTCGCGTATTCACCGTCCTGAATGCGCTTCAGAGCGTTACGCATTGCTTGGCGGGATTCAGCGTTGATCACTTCTGGGCCGGTCACGTACTCGCCGTATTCAGCGTTGTTGGAGATCGAGTAGTTCATGTTGGCGATACCGCCTTCGTACATGAGATCAACGATCAACTTCAGTTCGTGCAAGCACTCGAAGTAAGCCATTTCTGGCGCGTAGCCTGCTTCAACCAGTGTTTCGAAGCCGGCTTTAACCAGTTCAACAGTACCGCCGCACAGAACCGCTTGCTCACCGAACAGGTCGGTTTCGGTTTCGTCTTTGAACGTGGTTTCGATGATACCGGTACGACCACCGCCCACGCCCGAAGCGTAAGACAGTGCAACGTTTTTGGCGTTGCCCGAGGCGTCCTGGTAGATCGCGATCAGGTCAGGAATACCGCCGCCACGAACGAATTCGGAACGTACAGTGTGGCCCGGCGCTTTTGGCGCGATCATGATGACGTCGAGGTCAGCACGCGGAACAACCTGGTTGTAGTGAATCGCGAAGCCGTGAGAGAAGGCCAGGGTAGCGCCCTTCTTGATGTTCGGCTCGATTTCGTTCTTGTACAGAGACGACTGGAACTCGTCCGGGGTCAGAATCATTACCAGGTCAGCAGCGGCAACAGCGCTGGCAACGTCAGTTACTTTCAGACCGTGAGCTTCAGCTTTGGCGACAGTGGCCGAACCTTTGCGCAGACCAACAGTAACGTCTACACCGGAGTCTTTCAGGTTGCACGCTTGAGCGTGACCCTGGGAGCCGTAACCGATAATGGCTACTTTTTTGCCCTGGATGATCGAAAGGTCGCAGTCTTTGTCGTAATAAACTTTCATGATTTTCCTTTATGTATCCAGGCCATTCAGGCCGTTAGCACTTGTAAGTTTTAGATGCTGAGTACTTTGTCGCCACGGGCAATACCCGTCACGCCACTGCGAACTGTTTCCAGGATCGAGGCGGTACCAATCGACTGGATAAAACTGTCGAGCTTGTCGCTGGTGCCCGTCAACTGTACGGTATAAACGCTGCTACTGACGTCGACAATCTGCCCACGAAATATGTCTGTAGTGCGTTTGATTTCTGCCCGCTGGGCACCGGTTGCCTTGACTTTGACCAGCATCAGTTCACGCTCGATGTGAGCGCTCTCTGACAGATCCACCAGCTTGACCACTTCGATCAGCTTGTTCAGGTTCTTGGTGATTTGCTCAATCACTTCATCGTGACCTACCGTGGTCAGCGTCAGACGCGACAAGGTCGGGTCTTCTGTTGGTGCCACCGTCAGGCTTTCGATGTTGTAGTTGCGTTGCGAGAAAAGCCCAACAACGCGAGACAAAGCACCGGGTTCGTTTTCAAGAAGCAAAGAAATAATGTGCCGCATGATTAAGTACGCTCCGTCTTGCTCAGCCACATGTCGCGCATGGAGCCATCTTTGATCTGCATCGGGTAAACGTGCTCACTGGTATCTACCTGAATATCCAGGAATACCAAGCGATCTTTCATGGCAAAGGCTTCTTCCATTTTCGGCTTCAAGTCTTTGAGATCGGTAATCCGGATACCCACATGCCCATAGGCCTCAGCCAGCTTGACGAAGTCAGGCAGCGATTCCATATAAGAGTGCGAGTGACGGCTGCCGTAATTCATGTCCTGCCACTGACGAACCATCCCGAGAACACCGTTGTTCAAGTTGATGATTTTCACCGGCAGACCGTACTGCAAGCACGTCGACAATTCCTGAATGTTCATCTGGATGCTGCCCTCGCCTGTTACACACGCGACGTCATCATCAGGAAAACTCAGCTTCACACCCATTGCCGCCGGGAAACCGAAACCCATCGTGCCCAGACCGCCAGAGTTGATCCAGCGATTAGGCTTGTTGAAGCGATAGTACTGAGCCGCAAACATCTGGTGCTGGCCCACGTCGGACGTGACATACGCATCGCCCTTGGTCACTTCGCAGAGCATCTCGATCACAGCTTGTGGCTTGATCTTGCTGCCGTCGCCCTTGTCGTAAGGGAACAATCCGCGATCGCCGCGCCACTCATCGATCTGCTTCCACCAGGTGGCAACCGCTTCAGGGTTTGGCTTCTCGCCAATGTCCTTGAGGATCGCAACCATTTCGGTCAACACGCTGTCGACCGGGCCGACAATTGGCACGTCTGCCTTGATGGTTTTAGAGATGGACGCCGGGTCGATATCAACATGGATGATCTTGGCGTTAGGGCAGAACTTGGAGGCACCGTTGATAACACGGTCATCAAAGCGCGCACCCACCGCCAGAATCACGTCCGCGTTGTGCATGGTCATGTTGGCAGTGAAGCTGCCGTGCATGCCGAGCATGCCAATGAACTGGCGGTCTGTGCCAGGGTAGGCACCCAAGCCCATCAGCGTATTGGTCACGGGGACGTTGAGCATTTTCGCCAGTTCGGTCAACGGTGCAGCACCGCCACCCAAGATAACGCCGCCACCTGCGTAAAGAACCGGACGCTTGGCCGCCAAGAGCATTTCTACTGCTTTGCGGATTTGCCCCGAGTGCCCACGTACAGCCGGGCTGTAAGAACGCAGTTTGGCTTTTTTAGGGAAAACGTATTCGAACTTTTCAGCCGGGTTGGTCATGTCTTTCGGGATATCGACCACGACCGGACCAGGACGACCGGATTGCGCGAGGTAGAACGCCTTTTTCATGACTTCCGGGATTTCCGACGCGTGCTTGATCATGAAGCTGTGCTTCACGATAGGACGCGAGATACCGATCATGTCGGTTTCCTGGAAGGCATCGGTCCCGACCATAGTGCTAGGCACCTGGCCAGAAATGATCACCATCGGAATGGAGTCCATGTAGGCAGTAGCAATACCGGTGATCGCGTTGGTAGCACCCGGCCCGGAAGTCACCAGTACCACACCGGCTTTACCGGTGGCACGGGCGTAACCGTCAGCCATATGGGTAGCAGCTTGTTCGTGACGAACCAGGATGTGGGTAACTTCCGGTTCTTTGAACAATGCGTCGTAGACATGCAGGAGAGCACCACCAGGGTACCCGTAGATATAGTTGACACCTTCGTCGCGCAAAAAGCGGACGAGCATCTCACCGCCAGATAAAAGCTCCACGTTGTTCACCTCTAAAACGCCAGAATTCCGCTCACAAAATACGAACGGGTCTTAATAGGTTTACTTCTCAGCAGAGCATGAGCGACGGTGGTCGCCGACTACGTCAGCACTGACTGAGCAAGTATTGGGAGCTCCCCAAATATTGCGGGGTTTTCCCACCCAGCGCGAGGTAACGCGTTGCGGGTGTAACAGGTCGGCGCGGGTATGCGCCTCATGATCTGCTGAGAGGGTCTGCTTCTGGCAGTCCCTGTACAGCGGTGTCTGGATTCTTGTGTTTCAGCCCCTCCAAGTCAAGCAATAATTGCGCTTTTTTCCAAGTAAGCGCATGAGAACGTAGAAGAAAGGGGCTTGAGAAGGGATAAAACTCGCCTAGATGGCGCAAAGCGGTAGAAATATGCGCAAGACTGCCGGAAAAACCGGCAGCCAGGCAATTAACCAGCGTCAGTGATCAGTTGGTCGAACTTTTTCAGCTCAGCACGCAATCCGAGGCTCTCTTGAGGGCGCTCGGCATACACCATCTCGGCCATCTCCAGAATGCCCGAGACCTTGGGCAGAGGAAGATCCTGTTCAAGGATCTGCTTCATCCGCACCAAGAAGATCCATTGCAGCCACTGGTGAAAGTCCAGCGTGTCGACCGAAAAAGGCTCAACACTGCTCAGCGCTTCAACACTGGGAGATACATCGTCCCACCAGCCCTGCACACGCAGTTCACGTTCAATCAGCAATAATTGGTCGGCAATCGCCGCAAAACGAGCATCCATCAGAAACTTACCTGGCTTTTTGACGGGCCAATGCAGCGCCAGCCGCATCACCTTGTTTATCACGCGCTTGAGCAATCAAGCCCCACAAGCTCGCCTGCAAGTCCGGACGACCGCTCGCAAAGGTCAAACCACGGCGGGCAAACTGCTCAGCCTGAGCCGCATCCCCTTGCGCCATACGCACCTCTGCCAGACGGTACAGCACCTGCGGTTCGCGTGGCGCCACGCGCTGCGCCCGCTCAAGGCTCGACGAGGCGCCATTGAGGTCGCCACTCGCCTGCTGTTGTTGAGCAGTCGTCAGCAACGCCAACACCGGCCCATCCAGTTGCTCGTCTGCTGCCAAGCCGCCACTGCTGGACGGAATGCCGCTCGGCGTAATCGGTGCCGGCGCGGTGTAAGTCGTTGTCGGTGCATAGCTACCGGTGCTGATCGGCGCCGCCGGGCCGGGGGTAATCGGCCCCGGCGTGATCGGCTGGGTCTGAATCGGCGTCGAAACCGCCGCTCCGCCGCCCGGCACCATGACCACCACACCCGAATCCTGCGGGATCGACTGAGCCTGTGCAGCACGCGGCGCAGTGGCCTGTGGGTAACTATGGGTCGAACGTTGCGCCGAAACACGCTCGCTGTTCGACACCCGAACACCGGAGTCGACGACAGGGATCGAGCCCTGCGGTACGCTCGCGCAACCATTGAGCAAAGCCAGGGCTGAAACAGCCGGAATCCACCACTTGTTCACGTCACACCCTCTTTGCTTAATTCAACCAGCCCTTGACCCAATCCATCACCGCTTCACCTGTCGCAGGTGCTTGCGCACCACAACCGGCTCCAGCAGGCGGTTCACTGCCGCGAATATACGGCATCTGCACAGCGCCCGGGCAGCTCGCATCAGAGCCTTGCCCGGTATGCGGATCAATCCAGGCTTTGACAATGTTGTCTGGCTGCGGCATATCCAGCGGCAACGGATCGGCTTTGCTCATAAAGCTGGTCCACACCTGCAAAGCGCCGCTCGCACCGGTAAACGGGGTTTTACCGTTGTCATCACGCCCCAGCCACACCACCGCCAGCAGATCCTGACTGAAGCCTGCGAACCAACTGTCACGCGAGTCGTTACTGGTACCGGTTTTACCCGCCAGCGTGAGGCTTTTCGGCAATACGTTATAGACCGAACGCCCGGTGCCTTCGCGCATCACATGCTGCATCGCCGTCTGGATCAAGTAGATGGAGGCTGGATCAAAGCGCTGCTGGATCTGAAACGGGTAACGTTTCAGCGGCTCGCCTTCAGCCGTCAGCACACTGCGAATGCCGCGCATCGGTGTATTAAAGCCGCCATTGGCCAGCGTCTGATACATCGTTGCCACTTCCATCGGGCTCAGCGCACCAGCGCCCAGCAACATGGACGGGAAGGCCGGGAATTCACGCTCTACCCCCAACCGCGCCAGCGTCTTGAGCACGTTAGGCACGCCGACTTGCTGCCCGAGCCGCACAGTCCCCAGGTTGAAAGAGTTCATCATCGACTGATAAAGGAAAATCGTGCCGTGAGAGCGACGGTCATAGTTCTGCGGCGTCCAGACCTGCCCGTCTGCCCCTTTGATCGATATCGGCTCATCCGACAACCAACTGGTCAGCGTGAACTGGCTTGGTCGCTCAAGTGCGGTCAAATACACCGCAGGCTTGACCAGCGAACCAATCGGGCGCACCGCATCCAGCGCTCGGTTAAAGCCTGCATAGCCCGGCAGACGGCTGCCAATCAACGCCTGAACCTCACCGGTTTCAGGGTTGGTAACCACCATCGCCGCTTCAACTTCGTCTGCGCCTTTGCGTCCAGCCAGACGTTTGAAGGTGTCACCCACCGCCGCTTCAGACTTCATCTGCAAGATCGGGTCGAAACTGGTGAAGATCCGCAGCCCTTCTTCGGTCAAGTCTTCGTCGCGATAGTCTTCGCGCAATTGACGTTTAACCAGATCCAGGAAGCCCGGGAATGAGCTGTCCGCGAGGCTGCCTCGCTTGGTCACGCCCAGCGGCATCTTTTTAGCCGCAGCGACTTGCTCGGCCGTCGCCACACCCTGTTGCTCCAGCAAGTCGAGCACCAGGTTACGCCGCTCAAGCGCACGTTCAGGGTAACGACGCGGGTTATACGCCGACGGCCCTTTAACCATGCCCACCAGCAACGCCACCTGATGCAGTTTGAGTTCAGACAACGGCTGACTGAAGAAGAACTGGCTGGCCAGACCAAAGCCGTGCACCGCACGCTGGCCGTCTTGCCCCACAAACACTTCGTTGAGGTAAGCCTCAAGGATCTCGCGCTTGTCGTAGTGCATTTCAAGCAACAGCGCCATCATCGCCTCGGTGAGCTTGCGGCTGAGGCTGCGCTCGTTGGTCAGGAAGAAGTTCTTGACCAATTGTTGAGTCAGCGTACTGCCGCCCTGGCGCATTTGCCCGGACGAGGTGTTGACCCACAGGGCACGGACGATCGACTTGGGCGACACGCCGAAGTGATGATAAAAATCACGGTCTTCTACCGTTACCAGCGTATCGAGCAGGTACGGCGGTACCTGATCAATGTTGATCAGAATCCGGTCTTCGAGGTTTTTCGGATAAAGGCCACCAATCAGCAACGGCTCAAGCCGCACCACGGGCAACTTGGCGCCGTTGGTCGAGGTCAGTTCCGACACATAATCGCCAGAAAAACGTACCCGTACCGGCTGCGCTTTCTCAGCACCTTCATAAAACTGGAAACCACGGGTGTTCAGGTCAACCGTGTTGCCATTCACCGAGGCTGCACCGGGGCCATTGGCCACACTTTCGCGGCGATAGCCCAGTGCATCGAGTTCAGTCAAAAATTCGTTCTTGCTGAGTTTCTGGCCGACGAACAGCTCCAGCGGCCGGGCATACACCTTGGCCGGAATAGTCCAGCGCTTGCCAGAGAACTTCTCTTGCACGATGGCATCGAGGTAAACAGCAAAACCTGCCAGCACCACCAGGCCGACGAGGCTGAGCTTAAGGGCCCAACCCAGCCAGGGCCGGAGGCCACCAGAAGGACGTTTGGAACGGGAGCGGGGGGATCGAGTTCGAGTCATGGCGCGGGATTATACGCACTTTGCTCATGTTCATCATGCGCGTCCGGCGGTTTGCACGACCGCTGTCAACAGCCATAATGGCGCATTGAATTTTCCCGCCTTCAGAAGGACCGACCGTGAGCCAGAACCTGATTACCGCGCTACAAAATCCGAGCTTATACCCGCATGAAGTCGACGGGTTTCAGGTTATCGAGACCCACATTTCCTGGGTGATCCTCACCGGCCCTTACGCCTACAAGATCAAAAAACCGGTTAACTTCGGCTTTCTTGATTTCACCGAACTCAGTGGCCGCGAATTCTTCTGCAATGAAGAGCTGCGCCTCAACCAGCGCCTGACCGAAGGCCTGTACCTGGACGTACTGCCGATCACCGGCAGCGCCGACGCGCCTCAACTCGGCGGCGAAGGCCCGGCTATCGAGTACGTGCTGAAAATGCGCCAATTCCCGCAAAGCCAGCTGCTGAGCACGCTGCAGGCCAATGGCGAACTGACCGCTGCGCACATCGACGAAATGGCCCAGCAAATTGCCCATTTCCACACACACGCCCCGCATGTCCCGCTGGAACATCACCAGGGCACCCCTGAAGCCGTCATGGAGCCGGTGCGTCAGAACTTCGAGCAGATCCGCCCTTTCCTGTCCGACAAAGCTGACCTGCTGCAACTCGATGCCCTTCAAGCCTGGGCCGAAGCCAGCTTCACCCGTCTCCAGCCACTGCTGGAGCAACGCAAGGCCCAAGGGTTTATCCGCGAATGCCACGGTGATATCCACTTGGGCAACGCCACCATGATTGACGGCAAAGTGGTGATTTTCGACTGCATCGAATTCAACGAGCCGTTCCGTTTTACCGACGTGTACGCCGACACCGCCTTTCTGGCCATGGACCTTGAAGACCGCAGCCTGAAGTGCCTGGCACGCCGCTTTGTCAGCCAGTACCTGGAGTTGACCGGCGACTACCAGGGGCTTGAGCTGCTGAATTTCTACAAAGCCTATCGCGCCCTGGTGCGTGCCAAGGTCAGCCTGTTCAGCATGCCGGCAGAAGCCAGCGCAGTGCAGCGCGCAGCCACCCTGCGCCAGTACCGCAACTACGCCAACCTGGCTGAAAGCTACAGCACCATCCCTTCACGCTTCCTGACCATTACCCACGGCGTTTCAGCCGTCGGCAAAAGCTCTGTTGCGATGCGTTTGGTTGAGTCCCTGGGCGCCATTCGTTTGCGCTCTGATGTCGTTCGTAAGCAATTGTTTGGCGAGCAAACCGGCGACAACACCGTTGGCCATGGCATTTATAGCGCTGACGCCAGTGCCGCGACCTACGACAAACTGCATGAACTGGCCGGCATCGTGCTGCGCGCGGGCTTCCCGGTGGTCATTGATGCCACCTACCTCAAACGCGAACAACGCGACGCTGCCGCCAAAGTTGCCGAAGCCACGGGCGTGCCGTGCCTGATCCTCGACTGCACCGCACCCGACGCCGTGATCGAAGGCTGGCTGGCTCATCGCAATAGCCTTGGCAACGACCCGTCTGACGCGACCATGGACGTTGTCCGAGCGCAACAAGCCAGCCGCGAGCCACTCGGGGCAGATGAGGTCCTGCGCAGCAAGCCGGTTGAAACCAACAACAGCAAAAGCCTGGACACCCTGATCAGCGACATTCGCCAACGCCTGCCAGGGCTGTAAGTGCTTGCCCGTGCTGCGAAACTGCAAGGGTTTCGCGGCACGCCAATAGTGGCACTATAATATTGATGTACATCCATCAGGAGACGCCCCATGAGCCGCCCTGCCTTGCTTGAATCGGCGCTCTACACGTTACTGCATGAAGACAACATCAGCGGGTTTAACCAACAACGTCCACCCGGACACATTGATATGCGTGGCGGCGACTTTCGCGGGCTGGATTTGCGCGAGCTAAATGCAGACAGCGTGGATTTCACCGACGCCTATTTCCGCTCTGCCGACCTGCGCGGCCTGGACTTGCGTAACGCCTGCATCGAAGGCGCCAGCCTGGCCCATGCGCAAATTTCAGGGGCGTACTTTCCGGTCGAACTGACTGCAGATGAAATCCTGATGTCGGTCAACTTCGGCACACGCTTGCGCTATCGCACCAAATAAAACAAATACGACATTCGCCCCAACGCCCGCCCGGCGTTGGCGACTGTTGCCTGAAATTTGAGGCAAGCGCTCTGGCTCGGGCCTTTGCATCAATCCCTGTCACAGCCCTAACGCCATCTCCTGCACTTTCTGCGCCTGCTTGTTCCAAAAACGACTAACGGACGGCGGCTTTCTTATCAGCCGCTACACTTCAACACACCTGTCTTGACTCATAAGCGCTGAGCTCACGCCGTCGCAAGGAGAGCTGATGCAAGATGAACTCCAGCATCTAAAAAACCTTGGGAAAACCTCGGCGCAATGGTTGCACGCTGTCGGTATCCACAGCGCTTCGGATTTAAGGCGCCGCGGAGCGGTCGAGGCTTATCGGGCCGTCAAAGCCAGGGGCTTTCGGGCATCCAAAGTGCTGCTCTATGCCATTGAAGGCGCGCTGCTGGACGTTCACTGGAACGACATCCCCCCGCAAAGAAAGGCATTTTTGAATGAGCAAGTAGAGGATTTGTTCAAGCTGAAAAAAGGCTAGTCCGCACCGTTTATCGGTGGAGCAAAAAAAGCTGAAAAACAGTTGTTGACATGAAAATGAGAATTGTTATTATTACGCCATCTGGTCGCGAGGCCAGTCGATCTTCTGGAAGGCCCTTGGTTCGGACTCTCAGAAAATCTCCTCATCAGGCTAATCACGGTTATTTGACCCGGCTCTTGCCGGGTCTTTTTTTGCCTGAAAAACACCCGATCAGCGTATGCCCCTTCCTGTAGGAACTGCCGCAGGCTGCGATCTTTTGACTTTCAAGATCAAAAGATCGCAGCCTGCGGCAGTTCCTACTCGGCGATAACTCGCAGCCTTCTTAAGTTGTCAGCGCGCAATAATCACCGGATGCCCTAATTCAGGGTGCGGCTGCACCAACACATCCAATCCGAATACGTCTTTGAGCGACTGCGGCTGCAACACCACTTGCGGGCTGTCCAAAGCACGCGGGTAGCCGTCTTCCAGCAAGAGCAGGCGATCACAGTAACGCGCGGCGAGGTTCAGGTCATGCAGGATGATCAACACCGCAGCGCCACGATCGGCAAAGGCACGAATGGCTTTCAAGGTTGTGTGCTGATGCAAAGGGTCCAGCATCGAGGTCGGTTCATCGAGCAGCAACGTCTGCCCATTTTGCCCCGGCCATAACTGCGCCAGCACCCGTGCCAAGTGAACCCGCTGTCGCTCGCCCCCGGACAACGCCAGGTAACTGCGCCCCGCCAAATGCCCGACATCAGCCGCCTCCAGCGCCGCGCAGATGATCTCGGCATCGCGCACGGTGCCAGTCTGATGGGGCAAACGCCCCATACCGACCACCTCTTCAACACGAAAAGCAAAATCGAGGGTCGATGTTTGTGGCAATACGGCAAGACGCTGCGCCCGCTCGGCGCCCTTCCACTGGCTCAGAGCATCCTGATCCAGCAAGACCTCCCCTTCAGTCGGCGCCAACTCACCACACAACGCCGCCAGCAAAGTGCTTTTACCGGCACCATTGGGCCCCAGAACACCCAGCACTTCACCCGGCCGCACCTCAAGGGTAATGTCATTCAGCACGCTTTTAGGGCCGCGACGAATATGCAGGTTTTCTGTACGCAGCATCAGTGGCGGCCTCGCAACAACAGGTAAAGGAAGAACGGCGCGCCCAAAAATGCGGTCACGATACCAATCGGCATTTCCGCAGGCGCCAAGGCCAAGCGCGCAATCAGGTCGGCAAACAGCAGCAAAGCAGCGCCTGCCAGTACCGACGCAGGTAACAACACCCGATGATCCGGCCCGGCCAGCAGTCGCACCAAATGCGGCACCACCAAACCGACGAAGCCGATCATGCCCGCTGCTGCCACTGCCGCGCCCACGCCCAGCGCGGTACAGAACACCAACTCGCGCTTGAGCCCTTCTACATTGATGCCCAGGTGATTGGCTTCGGACTCGCCCAGCAACAAGGCGTTTAGCGCGCTGGCCCGGCGTGGCAACCACAGGGATACCGCCACGGTCACAAACAGCAGAGGCCACAAACGGGCATAACTGGCGCCGTTCAAGCTGCCCAGGTTCCAGAACGTCAGGGTGCGCAACGTCGCGTCATCGGCCAAATACGTGAACAAGCCCACCGTCGAGCCTGCCAGCGCCGTGAGCGCGATACCCGCCAGCAGCATCACCGCCACGCTGGTTTGCCCATTGCGTCGGCCAAGCCGATAAACCAATGCCGTCACCCCCAACCCGCCGAGAAACGCACAGATCGACAGTAAATACGGGCCAAACGCGTCGGGCAAACCGCCAAAGGCCGAACCGCCGACAATCGCTATCGCCGCACCCAGTGATGCACCACTGGACACCCCCACCAGGCCGGGATCAGCCAGAGGGTTACGAAACAAGCCCTGCATGGCCACACCGGACAACGCCAGCACGCCGCCCACCGCCAAACCGAGCAACGTGCGGGGCAAGCGAATCTGCCCCAGGATCAACTCGGCCTGTTCCAGCCCGTCGCCATTTATCGGTACGCCGACCAAGCGCAAGGCCGCACGCAAGGTGTCGAGCAACGGCAAACTCACCGGCCCCAACGCCAACGATAACCAGATAGCTATCAGACACAGCACACTCAGCCCGATAAACAAAGGGCGAGGCTGAACCAATGTCCTCATAGGTGGGCCGGAGCCGCTGGGTAAAATTCAGCCGTCAGTTGCTTCAAGCTGTCCGGTAAACGCGGGCCCAGGCCGCCTACCAGTAGCGTTGGGTCCAGCTCATAAATGCGCCCGTCTTTGGCTGCTTTGAGCGAGGCCAGAATCGGGTTTTCCTTCATGAGCGCTTTACGCGCCTCATCACCTGTCAGGCTACGGTCTGCAAACACCAGCACGTCAGGGTTCAAACCTGCCAGCGCTTCCACGGAAAAGGTTTTATAGCCCGTGTGCGTGGCCAAGTTGTGACCACCGGCCTGTGTCAGCAACCAATCTGCCGCCGTGTCCTTGCCCGCAACCAGTGGTTTGCCGCCCGCATGCCCCAACAGCAGCAGCACGCCCGGCGATTGATGCTGGGCTTGTGCCTGTTTGACCTGCTGCTGCAACGCTTCCAGTTGCTGTTGATACGCCTTGAACACCTGCGACGCTTTAGCTTCATCCCCCAGCAGGCGCCCCAAGTGCGCGAGAGTGCCCTCAAGGGTGGGCAGGTCAGCTTCGGCCGAGAACATTTCAACCGGCACACCGGCGTTACGAATCTGCGCCAGCACCGGCGGTGGCCCCATTTCCTCGGTGCCGATCAAGACATCCGGCTTAAGGCTCAAAATCCCCTCTGCCGACAGTTGCCGCTGATACCCGATGCTGGGCAGTGATTTAAGTGATTCAGGATGTTGGCTGGTGGTATCGACCCCAACCAATTTAGACTCCCCGCCTAAAGCACTGACCCACTCCGAAAGCGCGCCCCCGGCACTGACCCAGCGTTGGGGCAACTCGTCAGCCAGGCTGACATGACTGATCATAAAGCCTGCACAAAGCATTATCAGGCGGGTACTCAGGCGCATACGGGGGCGTTCCTTGATAAGTGGGCTCAACGGAGCAACGGCAGTGCCGCCAGTCAAAACAGCACATCACAGAGCAGCCCGCCATTTGATAATTGTTTGCATTTGCACGTCAACCTCTTAACACGTGCCATCACGCGTATCGATTCATACATCAGGGTAGGTTAAGGATTGTAATGAAATATGTGTGCCCCTCAGCGTCGCTGACAGAAGGCGCCAGCCTGGGCTTTGAACAGCACGGCATCCGCCTGCTTGTCGTGCGTCGGGCCGGTCAGGTCTACGCCTATAAAAATCGCTGCCCCCACCGTGGTGTGCCGCTGGAATGGCAGCCCAACCAATTCCTCGACCCCAGCGCCAGCCTGATCCAGTGCGCGACCCATGCTGCCTTGTTTTTGATTGAGAGCGGGGAATGCGTTGCCGGGCCTTGCGCCGGGCAATTCTTGACCGCCCTTGGCTGCCATGAAGACAACCAAGGGATTTGGCTGACACACGATGAGTCAGAGGATGACGTCTAACCGGCGATCAACCACCACCGCGTCAGACGTCAGGCTAACGCCATAAGCCAGTACCTGAACACCTGCCGCCACCGCTTCACGCAAGGCCGCCGCATAGCCCGGGTCGATTTCTTGCGCCGGGCGTACCGCGTCGATCCCGGTCAGGTTGACGCAATACAATTGCACCGCCCGCACGCCTTCACGGGCCAGGCTGGCCAGCTCACGCAAATGCTTGGCGCCGCGTTGGGTAACCGCATCCGGAAACGCCGCCACACGGGTGTCGTCAAAACCCAACGTGACACTTTTGACTTCGACAAAGGCAAAGCCCTCCGGGTACTCCAGGCGGAAATCAATCCGGCTGTTTTCCTGACCATAGGCGACTTCGCGCTTGAGCGCAGTAAAGCCATTGAGCTCGGTGATCACCCCGGCCAACAGCGCTTCTTCGACCAAACGATTGGCACGCCCGGTGTTCACACACGCCAAACGGCCTTGCGGGGTTTCACTGATCTCCCACGTGCCCGGCAGTTTGCGCTTGGGGTCATTGGAGCGGCTGAACCAGACTTGCCCGCCTTCGACCATGCAATTGAGCATCGAACCGGTATTCGGACAGTGGATTGTCAGCAGCTCACCGCTGACCGTTTCGATGTCGGCCAAAAAACGTTTGTAACGCTTGAGCAGACGCCCTTCTTCTAAGGCTGGAGAGAACTGCATCAGATTTTCCAGCTCTGCAGGCCACGGGCAATTCGCTCAACCGCTTCCTGTAGGCGCGGCAAACTCTGGGTGTAGGCAAAGCGCACGTGATGCCCGGCCTGATGACGCCCAAAATCCAGACCCGGGGTGAAGGCAACGTGCTCAGTTTCGAGGAAGTGACGGCAAAAAGCGAAGGCATCATCGCCGAACGCGCTGATATCGGCGTACAAATAAAATGCACCTTCAGGCTCCACGGCAATGCCGAACCCCAATGCTCGCAACGCGGGCAGTAGATAGTCACGACGGCGTCCAAACTCGGCGCGACGCTCTTCCAAAATGGCCAGCGTTTGCGGCTCAAAACACGCCAGCGCGGCATATTGCGCCATGCTCGGAGCGCTGATGTAGAGGTTCTGCGCGAGCTTTTCCAGGTCTGCGACGGCCTCTGGCGGCGCCACCAGCCACCCCAGGCGCCAACCGGTCATGCCGAAATATTTGGAGAAGCTGTTGAGCACAAAGGCGCTGTCGTCCACCTCAAGTACGCTGGCGGCCTCACAGCCGTAAGTAAGGCCGTGATAGATCTCGTCCACCACCAAATGCCCACCACGCGCCTTGACCGCAGCCGACAAGGCAGCCAATTCATCACGGCTCAAGAGGGTTCCGGTCGGGTTCGCCGGGGACGCAACCAGCGCGCCCACACTGTCTTGATCCCAGTGACGTTCAACCAGGTCAGCCGTCAACTGGTAGCGAACATCAGGGCCGACCGGCACCAGCTGCGCGGCCCCTTCAACCAAACGTAAGAAATGCCGGTTACAGGGGTAGCCCGGATCTGCAAGCAACCAGTGTTTTCCCGGATCAACCAGCAGGCTGCTGGCTAAAAGCAAAGCACCAGAGCCGCCTGGGGTGATCAGAATGCGCGAAGGGTCGATGTTCAAACCGTAACGCTGCTGATAAAACCCGGAAATCGCTTCACGCAACTCCGGCAAGCCGCGTGCTGCGGTGTAACGGGTTTTACCCGCGGCCAGGGCGGCCTGGCCCGCCGCGATAATCGGCTCGGCCGTGGTGAAATCGGGCTCGCCAATCTCCAGGTGAATTACATCGTGCCCCGCCGCCTGCAACTCGTTGGCACGCGCCAACAACGCCATGACGTGGAACGGTTCGATCGCGCGGCTGCGCGCACTGTAAGACTGAACCATGAGCCTGCCTTCCTGGGTAAGCAAAAGTCCGATTCTACCCAAGCACTGTCACAAGGGAGAGCGAAATAGAGTCTTAGACTGCCCGCGCGTAGAACCAAACGGCGCAAGCCCCGGTCATAGCTCGGCTAAAATATTAATTTGCCACTAATCTTAAGTACGACAGGCTTTGTACACGATCGCTGACAACAGGCTAGACAACCGGGAGTAGCGCGGCCCGAATTGATCTGGTAAGTTCGCCCGCTTGCAGCCGCAGGGCCGGCAGGTGTCGGTGATGTTGCAATCCTGCGCAATGGATTAGAAGAACAGAGGCGGTCCATTTCATGCCCACACAAGCACAGCAACAGAATACTCAATCGCTTAGCGGCTTCGAGCCCTACGTTGAAAAGCCGGGTGAAGAGTACATGGGCGAGCCTATGCGCAAGCACTTCACCAAGATTCTGCAAAAGTGGAAACAGGACTTGATGCAGGAAGTCGACCGCACCGTTGATCATATGAAAGACGAAGCGGCCAACTTTCCTGACCCAGCTGATCGCGCCAGCCAGGAAGAAGAATTCAGCCTGGAACTGCGAGCCCGCGACCGCGAGCGCAAACTCATCAAGAAAATCGACAAGACCCTGCAACTGATCGAAGACGAAGAGTACGGTTGGTGCGAGTCTTGCGGCGTCGAAATCGGTATTCGCCGACTCGAAGCCCGCCCGACGGCGGACATGTGCGTAGACTGCAAAACCTTGGCTGAAATCAAGGAAAAACAAGTCGGCAAGTAATCGCCGGCCTGACCCAATGGGGCGTGCGAACGCCCCATTTTTGTTTCTGTAATTTGCTCTTCCAGCCCTGTAGCCGCTGCCGCAGGCTGCGATAAGGACCGAAGGGCCTTCAAAACACCAGGGCTGCTACGCACCCCATCGCAGCCTTTGGCAGCGGCTACAGGATTTATGCCATGACGGCTGTTTCAAACCCCTCCTACATCGGGCGCTTTGCCCCGACGCCCAGCGGTCATTTGCACTTCGGCTCGCTGGTGGCCGCCCTCGCCTCGTACCTTGACGCACGCTCCGTAGGCGGGCGCTGGTTGTTGCGTATGGAAGATCTCGACCCGCCGCGTGAAATGCCCGGCGCTCAAGCCGCCATACTCGACGCCCTGCAACGCTATGGGTTTGAGTGGGACGGTGAACTGGTTCGTCAAAGCGAGCGCCATGACGCCTACGCGCAAGTTGTGGACCGCTTGTTCAGCCAAGGCCTGGCCTATGCCTGCACGTGCTCGCGCAAACAACTCGAAGGCTATAACGGGATTTACCCCGGGCTGTGCCGTAACGCCGGCCGCTCGATGGAAAACGCCGCCATTCGCCTGCGGGTGCCGGAGCTTGAATACGCCGTTGAAGACCGCGTACAAGGCACCTTCCGCCAGCATTTGGGCCGTGAAGCTGGTGACTTTATTATCCGCCGCCGCGATGGCCTGTATGCCTACCAGTTGGCGGTGGTGCTCGATGATGCCTGGCAAGGGGTCACTGATATTGTGCGCGGCGCCGACCTGCTCGACTCCACACCGCGTCAGCTATACCTACAAGAGTTGCTCGGGTTATCGCAACCTCGCTACCTGCACGTGCCGCTGATCGTTCAACCCGACGGCCACAAGCTGGGCAAATCGTACCGCTCGCCGCCGCTGACACCCGATCAAGCCTCGCCCCTGCTGCTTCGCGCCCTGCGAGCACTGGGCCAGGCCCCGGACGAAAGCCTTGATGGCGCCAGCCCGCGTGAGATCCTCGACTGGGGCATTGCGCACTGGAATGCCGGGCTGATCCCGCGCACGCTCACCCTGGCCGAGGCGCAATTACGCTGACAGCCCTTGCAGGTTGCCAGCCATCCGTTACCATCGCCGCACGTTTTTAGGGCATGCGGCCAGCAAAAGTGAGGGCAGGATGTATATCTATCGATTGGTCCTGTTGCTGGTTGTCGGGATCTACCTGTTTTCCCCCGCCATCATGGATTGGTGGATTGACGCGACGGGCGCCTGGTATAGGCCGTATCTGCTTTGGCTGATTCTGATCGTTGTGACCTTTATTCTTCAGAGCCAAAAAGATGCCGATGAGCTTTAGCCTGACCCAGATGGTGCTGGTCAGCGCCGCGTATTTGCTGGTGCTGTTTGCAGTGGCGTGGATCAGTGAGCGCGGCATGATCCCGCGTGCGATCATTCGCCACCCGCTGACTTACACCTTGTCGCTGGGTGTTTACGCCAGCGCCTGGGCGTTCTACGGCACCGTGGGCCTGGCGTATGAATACGGTTACGGCTTTTTATCCAGCTACCTCGGGGTGTCCGGCGCGTTCTTGCTGGCGCCCGTGTTGCTCTACCCTATTTTAAAAATCACCCGCACCTACCAGCTGTCTTCGCTGGCAGACTTGTTTGCGTTTCGCTTTCGCAGTTCATGGGCGGGCGCGCTGACCACGATTTTCATGCTGATCGGCGTGTTACCGCTGCTGGCCCTGCAAATTCAGGCCGTGGCCGACTCCATCAGCATCCTGACCCGAGAACCGGTGCAACACCGCGTAGCCCTGAGCTTCTGCGCGATGATTACCCTGTTCACGATTTTCTTCGGTTCACGGCACATCGCCACGCGTGAAAAGCACGAAGGGCTGGTGTTTGCCATTGCCTTTGAGTCGGTGATCAAGCTGGTCGCCATCGGCGGGGTTGGCCTTTATGCGCTTTACGGCGTGTTTGGTGGCCCGCAGCAACTGGAAGTCTGGCTGCTGCAAAACCAGACTGCCCTCGCCGCCCTGCACACCCCGCTGCAAGAAGGCCCTTGGCGCACCTTGCTGCTGGTGTTTTTTGCCTCGGCCATCGTGATGCCGCACATGTATCACATGACCTTCACCGAAAACCTAAATCCGCGCGGGCTGGTCAGCGCCAGCTGGGGCCTGCCGCTGTTCCTGCTGTTGATGAGCCTGGCCGTGCCGCTGATTCTCTGGGCCGGGCTCAAGCTGGGCGTCACCACCAACCCTGAGTACTTCACCCTGGGGATTGGCATCACGGCCAACAGCAAAGCTTTGGCATTACTGGCCTATGTCGGCGGGCTTTCGGCGTCCAGCGGGTTGATCATCGTCACCACCCTGGCGTTGTCGGGCATGGCGCTCAACCACCTGGTGCTGCCGCTCTATCAACCACCTGCAGAAGGCAACATCTACCGCTGGCTGAAGTGGACCCGCCGCGCGCTGATTGTGGCCATCATCATGGCCGGCTACGGGTTTTACCTGCTGCTGGGCGCCGAGCAAGACCTCGCCAACCTGGGCATCGTCGCCTTTGTCGCCACCTTGCAGTTCCTGCCGGGCGTGCTCTCGGTCCTGTACTGGCCAACGGCAAACCGACGTGGCTTTATCGCCGGGTTGCTGGCCGGGATCGTGGTGTGGATGGGCAGCATGCTGCTCCCGCTGATCGGTAACTTCCAGGGCTTCTACATCCCGTGGCTCGACATGATCTACGTGCTGGACGATACCAGCTGGCACATGGCGGCCATCGCCTCGCTCGCGGCGAACGTTCTGATGTTCACCCTGATTTCCCTGTTCACTAACGCCAGCCCCGAAGAAGCCAGCGCCGCCGAAGCTTGCGCGGTAGACAACGTACGTCGCCCGCAACGTCGCGAGCTGCACGCCGCCTCCCCGCAAGAGTTTGCCACCCAACTGGCCAAACCTCTGGGCGCCAAGGCCGCGCAAAAGGAAGTCGAGCAAGCCTTGCGCGACCTGTACTTGCCCTTCGACGAGCGGCGGCCGTACGCCTTGCGGCGCTTGCGTGACCGGATCGAAGCCAATCTGTCGGGCCTGATGGGCCCCAGCGTTGCCCAAGACATGGTTGAAACCTTTCTGCCTTACAAATCAGGCGGCGAAAACTACGTTACCGAAGACATTCACTTCATCGAAAGCCGGCTTGAGGACTACCACTCGCGCCTGACCGGCCTGGCCGCCGAACTCGACGCCTTGCGCCGCTATCACCGCCAAACGCTGCAAGAGCTGCCGATGGGCGTGTGCTCGCTGGCCAAGGATCAAGAGATCCTGATGTGGAACAAAGCCATGGAAGAGCTGACCAGCATCCCCGCCCAGCGGGTAGTCGGTTCGCGCCTGAATACACTGGGCAACCCGTGGCGCGAATTGTTGCAGGGCTTTATCGACCTGCCCGACGAGCACTTGCACAAACAGCATCTGGCCCTCGACGGCCAAACTCGCTGGTTGAACCTGCACAAAGCGGCCATTGATGAACCGCTGGCACCAGGTAACAGTGGCCTGGTGTTACTGGTCGAAGACTTGACCGAAACACAGATGCTCGAAGACAAACTGGTGCATTCCGAGCGGCTGGCCAGCATTGGTCGACTGGCCGCGGGCGTAGCCCATGAAATCGGCAACCCGGTAACCGGCATCGCCTGCCTGGCGCAGAACCTGCGCGAAGAGCGCGAGGACGACAGCGAACTGACCGAGATCAGCAGCCAGATCCTCGAACAAACCAAGCGCATCTCACGCATTGTGCAATCGCTGATGAGCTTCGCCCACGCGGGCAGCCATCAGCACAATGACGAGCCCGTCTGTCTGGCCGAAGTGGCTCAAGATGCCATTGGTCTGCTGGCCTTGAACCGGCGCAACTTTGAGGTGCAGTTTTACAACCTGTGCGACCCCGATCACTGGGTCGACGGTGACCCGCAGCGCTTGGCGCAAGTGTTGATCAACCTGCTCTCAAACGCCCGCGACGCCTCGCCTGCCGGCAGCGCCGTGCGGGTCAAGAGCGAAGCCAGCGAGCACACGGTCGACCTGATCGTTGAAGACGAAGGCAGCGGAATTCCGAAGAACATCATGGACCGATTGTTCGAACCTTTCTTCACCACCAAGGACCCTGGCGAAGGCACCGGCTTGGGCCTTGCACTGGTCTATTCCATCGTTGAAGAGCATTATGGACAAATCACCATCGACAGCCCGGCTGACATTCAGAGCCAACGCGGGACCCGTATTCGGGTGACACTACCGCGTCATGTCGAAGCGACGTCCGCTGTGAACTGAGACCGTCGAGAGAACTGAATCAATGCCGCATATTTTGATCGTCGAAGACGAAACAATCATCCGCTCCGCGTTGCGCCGCCTGTTGGAGCGCAATCAGTACCAGGTCAGCGAAGCCGGCTCGGTACAGGAAGCGCAAGAGCGTTTCAGCATTCCCTCGTTCGACTTGATAGTCAGCGACTTGCGTCTGCCCGGTGCGCCCGGCACCGAGTTGATCAAGCTGGGGCAAGGCAAGCCGGTGCTGATCATGACCAGCTACGCCAGCCTGCGCTCAGCCGTCGACTCAATGAAAATGGGCGCGGTCGACTACATCGCCAAGCCGTTTGATCACGACGAAATGCTCCAGGCGGTGGCGCGCATCCTGCGCGATCGGCAAAACAGCCAGACGGTGGCCGCAACTGACCGCCCGGCCGCCAAGCCCGGTAACACCGACAAAAATACGGTGGACAACAGCAACGGTGAAATCGGCATCATTGGCTCATGCCCACCGATGCTCGACATGTACAGCAAGATTCGCAAAGTCGCGCCCACAGATTCCAATGTGCTGATTCAAGGTGAGTCCGGCACGGGTAAAGAGCTGGTCGCCCGCGCCCTGCACAACCTGTCCAAACGCGCCAAGGCCCCGATGATCTCGGTCAACTGTGCGGCTATTCCTGAATCCCTGATCGAATCCGAACTGTTCGGCCATGAAAAAGGCGCGTTTACTGGCGCCAGCGCCGGGCGTGCCGGGCTGGTCGAAGCCGCCGACGGCGGCACACTGTTCCTTGACGAAATCGGTGAGCTGCCCCTGGAAGCCCAGGCGCGCTTGCTGCGCGTGCTGCAAGAAGGCGAGATTCGCCGCGTGGGCTCGGTGCAGTCACAAAAAGTCGATGTGCGCCTGATCGCTGCGACCCACCGGGACCTCAAGAACCTGGCCAAGGTTGGCCAGTTCCGTGAAGACTTGTACTACCGCTTGCACGTTATCGCGCTCAAATTGCCTGCCTTGCGTGAGCGGGGTGCTGACGTTATCGAAATCGCCCGCGCTTTCCTCGCCCGTCAAAGCGCCCGTATTGGCCGTACCGACCTCAAGTTCGCCCCTGACGCAGAGCGCGCCATCAGCCATTACTCATGGCCGGGTAACGTACGTGAGCTGGAGAACGCCGTAGAGCGCGCCGTGATCCTGTGCGAAAGCCCGGAAATCTCGGCCGACCTGCTGGGTATCGACATCGAACTGAGCGACTTGCAAGACGACGACTTCATCGGCCTGGCCCCGCAACAGAGCATCAGCAGCGGTAACACCAGCCTGGACCCGACCGAAGACCTGTCACTGGAAGACTACTTCCAGCACTTCGTTCTGGAGCATCAAGACCACATGACCGAGACCGAATTGGCCCGCAAGCTGGGGGTGAGTCGTAAATGCCTGTGGGAACGTCGCCAACGCCTGGGCATTCCACGCAGAAAAACCGGTGTCGCCAGCGAAAACTGAAGCGGGTAACGCTGCAGGTAACACCTCAGAACGAGAAAAAACTGTTACCGCTGATTAATCACGTAACAAAAGCCGGGGTTTACGGTAACGAAACCCCGGCTTTTTTTGGCCTGCCAAAAAGTGAAAAGCCAGAAAACCCCTTATTTTGCTGGGCCGCGCAAAAGTTGGCACGCCCCCTGCTATATGTATTCGTACAAGAACAATAAGAATCACAGCAACACACAATAAAAATAAGACGTATCGGCTCACGCATAACAAAAACAACACGGCGGAGGCGCAGCTAACTGATTGTTTTGGAGAGGCGTTGTACATGGGGCTTGCCCCACGGCTAGGCAGAGAACAACAAAAACTGCACTTAAAGCAGAGCCTGAACTAGTTGGATCATTGATCACATCAACACAGCGACCAAAGCAATCCGTTTGCTCTTATCTCTCAATTTGAGAGGGTTACACAGGCCAAAACCTGGTAACCAGGGCACTTAACAAAAACAAAAAGCCCGCAACTCATAATAAAAATAGAGCATGCAACTAATTCTGGGGGAGCTTCGGCTCCCCTTGTGCTTGCTGCGATTTAGAAAAAATCACTTACACGCTCTAACTCAAGCCTCTGGCAGCTATTTATAGCGTGCCGTTTGTAGCATCGCGCGCAAGAGCGGCTCAGCTTCCTACACCATCCCCTGACTAAATGCTAGAATCCCCGCCCATCATGCGGTCATTCTTCGTTTTGGCCGAACATTCCTTCAAACAGTGCATCCCATGCTGAAGAAGCTGTTCCAGTCACTCCGTACTCCCAAGCGTCGCACGCAACAACTGCGTAGCACCCCAGAAGTGCTCAACAGCGGCCAACACTCGCTGCAACGCGCTCAATTCAGCCGTTACGCCGTCAACATCGTCGAACGTCTGCAGAACGCCGGTTATGAGGCCTATCTGGTCGGCGGTTGTGTGCGCGATATGCTGCTCAACATCACGCCCAAAGACTTCGACGTTGCCACCAGCGCCACCCCTGAACAGGTGCGTGCAGAGTTTCGCAATGCGCGGATCATTGGCCGCCGGTTCAAGTTGGTTCACATCCACTTTGGCCGTGAAATCATCGAAGTCGCGACGTTCCGCGCCAATCACCCGCAAAACGACGAAGAGGAAGACAGCAACCAGTCCTCGCGTAACGAAAGCGGGCGCATTTTGCGTGACAACGTTTACGGCACTCTTGAAGAAGACGCCCAGCGTCGTGACTTCACGATCAACGCCCTGTACTACGACCCGGTCAGCGAGCGCATTCTCGATTACGCCAACGGCGTACACGACATCCGTAATCACCTGATTCGCCTGATCGGCGACCCTCAGCAGCGCTACCAGGAAGACCCGGTGCGCATGCTGCGCGCGGTGCGCTTCGCGGCCAAGCTCGACTTCGGTATCGAAAAACACACCGCAGCGCCGATCCAGGCCCTGGCGCCGATGCTGCGAGAGATCCCGTCTGCGCGGCTGTTCGAAGAAGTGCTCAAGCTGTTCCTGTCGGGCAGCGCGGCTGACACCTTCGAGATGCTGGTTGACCTGCAGTTGTTCGAGCAACTGTTCCCGGCCAGTGCCGAAGCGCTTGAGCACAACCCGACATACACCCACACCCTGATCAGCGAAGCCTTGCGCAACACTGACCTGCGGATCAAACAAGGAAAACCGGTCACCCCGGCATTCCTCTTTGCCGCCTTGTTGTGGCCAGCCCTGCCGACACGCGTCATGCAACTGCAAGACCGTGGCATGCCCGCCATCCCGGCCATGCAGGAAGCGGCACACGACCTGATCGCCGAGCAATGTACGCGCATTGCCATCCCCAAGCGTTTTACGCTGCCGATCCGCGAGATCTGGGACATGCAAGAACGCCTGCCGCGCCGCAGTGGCAAACGCGCCGATGCGCTACTGGATAACCCGCGCTTCCGTGCCGGCTATGACTTTTTGCTGTTGCGTGAAAGCGCTGGCGAACAGACCCACGGCCTGGGCGAGTGGTGGACAGACTATCAGGACGCCAACGACAGCGGCCGCCGCGAGATGATTCGTGAGTTGAGCAATGCCAAAGATGACGGCACCGGCCCTGCCCCGCGCAAGCGTCGCCGTACCAGCAGCAGCAAGCGTAAACGTGCAGGCGCAGACGAGTAAGTGATGGAACGTATCTACATCGGCATGGGCAGCAATCTGGCTGAGCCCACAGAGCAATTGCGCAGCGCTGTCCAGGCGCTGGCGCAACTGCCGCAGTCAACTCTGGCCGGTGTTTCGGCGTTCTATCAAAGCGACTCGTTACTGCCCGGCCAGCCGCGCTACACCAATGCCGTGGCGGCCATCGACAGCACTTTGGCACCGCTGGCGTTGCTCGATGCCCTGCAAGCCATCGAGCTCGATCAAGGCCGCGAGCGTCACGAGCGCTGGGGCCCGCGTACGCTGGATCTGGACATCCTGCTCTTTGGCGATCGCCTGATCGACGAGCCTCGCCTCAAAGTCCCGCACTACCATATGCACGCCCGCCCTTTCGTGCTGTACCCGCTGGCCGAACTCGTGCCCGCAGCGCTGGTACTCGCTGACGGCCGCCGTCTTGAGCAATTGCTTGCAGACTGCCCATTCGTCGGCCTTGAGCGTATGGCGCCATTCGCTGAAACGAATCAATAACCGCGGTAACACCCACGCGGTAACACCTCTAATTGACTTCCAGTGTCCCCGTCACGACTATAGGCATCCCGCTGCCGTCCATTTGACGGCGCAATGTGAAAAGCAGGCGTTATAAGCACCGTTACTAAAAGGTGTGCCTGCTTCTACGATGAATCACATGCGTGACACGCAGTGGTTATCACACTGCCTGACGAGGATCCTTTTTCATGCCGGCTATTACCCTGACCACCCTGCAAAGCCTTAAGCAAAAAGGTGAAAAAATCACCATGCTGACGTGCTATGACGCCACCTTTTCCCACGTCTGTAATCAGGCGGGTGTGGAAGTGTTACTGGTGGGCGACTCCCTGGGCATGGTTCTGCAAGGGCATGACAGCACGCTGCCAGTCACCACCCGCGACATGGCGTACCACGTGGCCAGCGTCAAACGCGGCAACCAGGACGCACTGATCCTCGCCGACCTGCCCTTCATGGCTAACGCGACCACAGAGCAAACCCTGAACAACAGCGCCCAACTGATGCAGGCGGGTGCGCATATGGTCAAAGTGGAAGGCGCCGTGTGGCTTGCCGAGTCGATCCGCCTTCTGACCGAGCGCGGTATTCCGGTGTGCGCGCACATGGGCCTGACGCCGCAAACCGTCAACGTTTTGGGCGGCTATAAAGTCCAGGGCCGTAACGAAAACCAGGCCCGCCAGATGCGCGCCGATGCCATTGCCCTGGAGCAAGCCGGTGCGGCCATGTTGCTGCTCGAATGCGTCCCTAGCGAATTGGCCAAGGAAATCACCCACGCGGTGAAAATCCCGGTGATCGGTATTGGCGCTGGCAGTGACACCGACGGCCAGGTGCTGGTCCTGCACGACATGCTCGGTCTGTCACTGACCGGGCGCGTTCCCAAGTTCGTGAAGAACTTCATGACGGGTCAACCCGACATCCAATCGGCAATCAGCGCTTACGTGACTGAAGTCAAAGCCGTCAGCTTTCCTGGCACCGAACACGGATTCTCTGCATGAACACAGTCAAAACCGTTCGCGAGTTGCGCGCAGCCGTCGCACGCGCTCGCAGCGAAGGCAAACAAATCGGCCTGGTGCCCACCATGGGCAACCTGCACAGTGGCCATGCGGCCTTGGTCACTACCGCTGCTCAGCAAGCCGATTTCGTGGTGGCGAGCATTTTCGTCAACCCGTTGCAGTTCGGTGCCAATGAAGACCTCGACACCTACCCGCGCACGCTTGCGGCCGACCAGGAAACACTCCTGCAAGCGGGCTGTAACCTGCTGTTCGCGCCGACCGTAGAAGAAATGTACCCCCAAGGCATGACGGGCCTGACCCGCGTGACCGCCGCGCAACTGAGCAATGAACTGTGCGGCAGCCGCCGTCCGGGGCATTTCGACGGCGTCACCACTGTCGTCAGCAAGCTGTTCAATATGGTGCAGCCCGATCTGGCCATCTTTGGCCAAAAAGACTTCCAGCAACTGGCCGTTATCCGCGCCATGGTCCTTGACCTGAACATCCCGGTGCAGATTATTGGCGAGCCAACTGTGCGCGCTGAAGACGGCCTGGCGTTGTCTTCACGCAATGGCTATTTGACCGAAGAACAGCGCCAGCTTGCGCCAGCGCTGTATCGCCATCTGAACGAAATCGCCCAGGCCATCAAGGCCGGTGAGCGCGATTACGCCGGGCTGGTCCGCCACCACCTGGCACTGATCGAAGCCAAAGGTTTTCGCCCCGACTACCTGGAGATCCGCCAGGCACACACCCTGCTGCCAGCCACCGCCGATGACCGCGATCTGGTGATTCTGGTTGCGGCGTTCCTGGGGGCAACACGCCTGATCGACAACATTCATCTGAACCTTGAAGGTTCTTTTTAACAAGCAGACTGCACGGAACAGCAGATCCGCCGCCTAACCCTTCACCTATCACTGAAAACTGTGTAGTACCCGAGTAACATGCTCGTGACAAAAGTTACGTAGCAGTGTCAGACAAAGCCGAGACAGAAGCAGGCGCGAGGTTTACTGTAATCGCCCTGCTTCTGAATGAAGCGCAGAATCAGACCAGCCGAAATCTTGACCTCAAATCGAAGGTTTCGGTGTTTTCAGTGTCCAAAAGGCAGTTCAAGCAAAAGGATATTCGCAGCGATGGCGTACTACCGCACTCCTCACGACGTTACCGCTCTGCCCGCCTGGCAAGCGCTCAAACTTCACCGCGCCGACATGCAACATTTCAGCATGCGCGATGCGTTCAACAGCAACCCCAAGCGCTTTGAGGATTTCACCCTTAGCAGCTGCGGGTTGTTTCTGGATTACTCGAAAAACCTGATCACCGACCAGACCCGCAGCTTGCTGGTCAATCTGGCCAACGAAGCCGACCTTAAAAACGCGATCAAGTCGCTGTTTGAAGGCGACATCGTCAATGCCTCCGAAGGTCGCCCGGCCCTGCACACAGCACTGCGTCGCCCTGTGGCCGACAAACTGTCGGTGAACGGCGTCAACATCATGCCGCAGGTGCACAAAGTCCTGAACCAAATGACCGAACTGGTCGGGCGGATTCACGACGGCCTGTGGCGTGGTTACACCGAAAAGCCGATCACTGACGTGGTCAACATCGGCATCGGCGGCTCGTTCCTCGGCCCTGAGCTGGTGTCTGAAGCACTGCTGTCCTACGCGCAAAAAGGCGTTCGCTGCCACTACCTGGCGAACATCGACGGCAGTGAGTTCCATGAACTGACCGCAAAACTGCGCGCCGAAACCACGCTGTTTATCGTCTCATCGAAATCCTTCAACACCCTCGAAACCCTCAAAAACGCTCAAGCTGCGCGGGCCTGGTACTTGGCTCAGGGCGGCTCGGAAGCTGAACTGCATCGCCACTTTATCGCCGTGTCGAGCAACAACGCGGCGGCCGTAGCGTTCGGTATCCGCGAAGAAAACATCTTCCCGATGTGGGACTGGGTAGGCGGTCGTTACTCGCTGTGGTCGGCCATCGGTTTGCCGATTGCACTGGCCATCGGCATGTCCAACTTCAAAGAGCTGTTGTCCGGTGCTTACAGCATGGACCAGCACTTCCAGAACGCCCCGTTCGAACAGAACATGCCGGTGCTGATGGCCGCGCTGGGTGTGTGGTACGGCAACTTCTGGGGCGCGCAAAGCCACGCGATCCTGCCGTACGACCACTACCTGCGTAACATCACCAAGCACTTGCAACAGTTGGACATGGAATCCAACGGCAAGAGCGTGCGCCAGGACGGCACACCGGTTTCGACCGACACCGGCCCGGTTATCTGGGGCGGCGTAGGCTGCAACGGTCAGCACGCTTATCACCAGTTGCTGCATCAAGGCACCCAGTTAATTCCGGCCGACTTTATCGTGCCGATTGTCAGCTTCAACCCGGTGTCCGATCACCATCAGTGGTTGTACGCCAACTGCTTGTCGCAGAGCCAGGCGCTGATGCTGGGTAAAACCCGTGCAGAAGCCGAAGCCGAGTTGCGCGACAAGGGCATGAGCGAAGAAGACGTGCAAAAGCTCGCGCCGCATAAGGTCATCCCGGGCAACCGTCCGAGCAATACCTTGGTGGTTGAACGCATCAGCCCGCGCCGTCTGGGTGCACTGGTGGCGCTGTACGAGCACAAAGTCTTCGTACAAAGCGTTATTTGGGGCATCAACGCGTTCGACCAGTGGGGCGTTGAGCTGGGTAAAGAACTCGGCAAAGGCGTTTACAACCGCCTGACCGGCAACCTCGAAGAGCCAGCAGAAGACGCATCGACCCAAGGTCTGATCAACTACTTCCGCGGCCGTCATCGCGGTTGATTGATAGCCAGCCAGTCTTCCCGACTGGCTGGCTCAACCGAGGCCCCATGGAACTTATCCGCCGCCCCATCGAACGCCAAATCATGAGCCTCACCGGGCTATCGCTCGGGCGTCTCGACCTCGAAAACCCTAAAGGCGACCCTGGCCTATTTGGCCCGGACTCGATCAGTTGGCGTGTGCACGGTGACTTCACCAGCATGCTGATTGGCGGCATCAGCGCCTTGATGCTGCAAGCCTTGCACCCACTGGCCTTGGCCGGGGTATGGGACCACTCCAATTTCCGCCAGGACATGCTGGGCCGGTTGCGTCGCACCGGGCAGTTTATATCCGGCACCACCTTTGGCTCCACCGCAGACGCCAACTGGTTGATCGACAAAGTACGCACCATTCACCTGCAAGTGACCGGCACCGGGCTTGATGGCAGGCCTTATGCTGCCAGCGACCCGCAGTTGCTCACCTGGGTGCATGTGGCCGAAGTCAGCAACTTCCTTGCGGCCCATCTTCGCTACCGTAATCCGCATTTGTCTGGCGAAGATCAAGACCGCTACTACGACGAAATAGCCTTGGTCGCTGAACGCTTGGGCGCTACACAGGTGCCGCGCTCACGCCAGCAAATCGCCGAGTACCTCGACCGTGTTCGCCCGCAGTTGCTGTGCGATGAACGCAGCCATGAAGTGATTCGCCTGCTGCTCAATGCCCCCGCCCCCAGCTTGCTGGCCAAACCGTTTGGGGCATTGATGATGCAGGCCGGGATTGATTTGCTGCCCGATTGGGCCAGCGATCAACTTGAGCTTGAACAACGCCCTGTCACTCGCCAGCTTGTGCGCACGTGCGTGAACAGCACCGCGCCGATCTTGCGCTGGGCTGTGCGCAATGGCTCGGTGCAACGCGCACGACGGCGTATGGGGCTTGAATGAAGGGTTCCAGGCAGCGGTGATAGCGTCTGTTCTGTTAAACTGCCGCGCCTTATCTGTCCCCCAAGGCGCAACGCATGTCTTCCTTGAATCAGGCGCTGCGCGCCGCCCTCGATAATCGTCACGATCTGCTGGCCGAGCTGCACAGCCAGGGCACTGATTGCTATCGCCTGTTCCACGGTAGCCAGGAAGGCGCTGGCGGTTTGACCATCGACCGCTACGGCCCGCAGTTGCTGGTGCAAAGCTTCCATCAGCGTCTTGAGCGCGATGATCTGCTGCAACTGCATGACGCCATCAACCAGCACCTGGGCCTTGAACTGCTGCTGGTCTACAACGACCGCTCCCAGGGCAACTCGCGCATCGATCGCGAAGACACGGTGTACCGCGCTGAAGACGCTGCGCTGGCTGACATGGTCGGTCACGAATGGGGGCTCAACTACCGCGTGCGCGGGCGCCATGCTGGCCAGGACCCGCTGTTGTTTCTCGACCTGCGCAACGCACGCGGCTGGGTCAAACAACACAGCGCCGGTAAAAGCGTCCTCAACCTCTTTGCTTACACCTGCGGTGTGGGCCTGAGCGCGGCTGCGGGCGGGGCCAGTGAAGTCTGCAACCTGGACTTTGCCGAGGGCAACCTGGCGGTAGGCCGTGAAAATGGCCTGCTGAACCCGGAACTGAAAAAAATGAAGTTTGTGCAGTCCGACTACTTCGCCGCGATCCGCCAACTGGCCGGGCTGCCCATCGTACAACGCCGTCACAAACTGCCCGCCTACCCGCGCCTCGATCAGCGTGAATACGACCTGGTGCTGCTCGACCCGCCTGCCTGGGCCAAAAGTGCGTTCGGCACCGTCGACCTGCTGCGCGACTATCAAAGCCTGCTCAAGCCTGCGGTTCTGACAACCGCCAAGGACGGGGTGCTGATCTGTTGTAACAACCTGGCAAAAGTCAGCATGGACGACTGGCGTGAGCAGGTCTTGCGCTGCGCCGAGAAGGCTGGCCGCCCCGTGCGCGACTGGCAGGTCCTGACACCCGCTGCAGACTTCCCGTCCATGGATAACCAGCCGCCGCTGAAAACGCTGATTTTGCAGTTCTAAAACGCGGCACCAAAGGGAAAAGTCCTACCCGAAATAAGGCGCTCATATCGGAACCGGAAACGCGTGCCATACTCAAAGGCACTCCTGAACGTAAAGACGACGCCTCACATGCTCAAAGGATTGTTACGCGCCATTGGCGCAGTGTTAACGGCTATCGCGATTTATAGCGTGCTGGGCTTCTTTATCGTGCCCGGCGTCGGCTTGCGCATCATTAATCAGCAGCTAGCCAACTACGCCACCGTCCCGGCCAAACTCGACCGGTTGGAGTTCAATCCCTTCAGCCTCGAGCTGACGCTGTGGGGCTTTAGAGTGGGCGAACCCGGCAAGGAACAAGTCGGGTTCGACCGTCTTTACACCAACCTGCAAGTCGACAGCCTGTGGACCAAAGCCCTGCACCTGACCGACGTACAACTGGACAAGCCGAAGACCGAATTGCTGTTCAACAAGGACGGCACGTTCAATCTGGCCCAGTTGTTCAAGTTGCCGGCCAGCGAGCCAACGCCTGACAACCCCGACAGCAAACCTTTCCCGGTACGCATCGACACCATCAAGCTCGCTGACGGCTACCTGCATTTTATTGATCAGCGGCCCAGCGAGCCGATCGAGTTTCTGTATGACTCGATGAACCTTGAGCTGAAAAACCTCAGCACCCTGCCCGAAGACAACGCCAACATGACCCTGGTGGCGAACGGTCCAGCGGGCGGGCGCATCGACTGGACCGGCACGCTGAGCCTGGTGCCGATTGCCTCCAGCGGCAAGCTCAGCGTCACCGACAGCCAAATGAAAGCCTGGTGGCCGTATGTGCGCGATGCACTGCCCTTGGTGCTTGAAAACGGCGTGCTGAACTTCAGCACGGACTACACGCTGAACCTGGCCAAAGACACCGAACTGGTCCTGAACAACCTCACGGCCAGCATTGCGCCGTTTAAGGTCAATGCACCGGATGGTCGTCCGCTGGTGCGCCTGGAACGTTTGACGATCAGCGACACTACTGTCGATTTGGCCAAACAGCAGGTGGTGGTCGGCAAAATCCAGAGTAACAACCTGGAAACTTGGGCCGCTCGCGAAAAAGATGGTCAGCTCGACTGGCAAAAGCTGTTTGCCAGCCAACCGGCCAAACCGGCACAAAAAATCGATGAAGTCGTCACCGTTGAGGCTCCCAAACCGGCCCCGGTAGCGCCCAGCAAAACCTGGCAAGTGCTGCTCAAGGATGTTGAGTTGCGCGACTACCGGGTGCACCTGGCCGACAAAGAGCCCAAAACACCCGTCGCGCTGGATGTCGGCCCGCTGAACCTCAACCTGAAGAATTTTGACAGCCTTAACCGCTCCCCCTTCACGGTCACACTCGACACCGGAGTGGGTAAACAAGGCAAGCTGACGGCCAGCGGCGACGTCAACCTGAGCCCGATCAGCGCGAAACTCAAAGTCACCACCCAAGACATCGACCTGCGGGTCGCCCAAGCCTACATCGACCCGTTTCTGCGCCTCGAACTGCGCAGCGGCATGCTCGGCAGTGATCTGGCGGTGGACCTCAAAGGCACCGAACCGCTGGCCTTTACTGTAGAGGGCCGTGCTCAGGTCGATCAGTTGCACACGCTGGACACGATGAAAAACCGTGATTTCCTGAAGTGGCAGCGCCTGGTACTCGAAAACCTCAAGTATCAGCACGACGACAGCCTGTCGATTGCCAAGGTCAACCTGACACAGCCCTACGTGCGCTTCATGATCAATGATGACCGCACCACCAATATTGATGACTTGTTAATCCCGCAAGCCCCCAACAAGGACGCGAAAAGCGCGGCCAAACCGGCAGCAAGCGCGAGCAAGCCCTTGGCCATTCATGTGGGCGGTATAGCGATCAATGACGGCTCGGCCAACTTTGCCGACTTCACCCTGACACCGTTTTTCGCCACGGCCATTCAACAGCTCAACGGTGAGATTGGCACCATAGACAGCCGCCAAGCCAAACCGGCCAGTGTGAATGTGGCGGGCAAGGTTGACCGCTACGCACCGGTCACGATCAAGGGTAACGTCAATCCTTTTGACCCGATGGCCAGCCTTGACATCGCCACCAGCTTCAAACGCGTCGAACTGACCACGCTGACGCCCTATTCGGGCAAATTCGCCGGTTATCGCATTCGCAAGGGCCGACTGAGCCTGGACCTGCACTACTTGATCACCAAAGGCCAGCTTAAGGCTGAGAACAAAGTGGTGATTGAGCAGTTGCAACTGGGTGAGAAGGTCGACAGCCCCGATGCGGTTAACCTGCCGCTGAAACTGGCGGTGGCCTTGCTCAAAGATACCGACGGCACGATTTCGATAGAACTGCCGGTAACAGGCGACCTGAACAACCCGCAGTTCAGTGTGATGCCGATTGTTTGGCAAACCCTGCGCAACCTGGTCCTGCGTGCCGCCCAAGCGCCGTTCAAGTTTATTGGCGGGCTGATCACCGGCGGCGGCTCTGAAGACCTTGGCACAGTGTCATTCGCGCCAGGCTCGAGCGAACTGAGCCCGGAGGCGCAAAAGGCCCTGAACACATTGGCGTAAGCCTTGAAACAACGCCCGGCACTGCGTTTGGAGATTGAAGGCACGGCTGCCCGCAGCAGCGACGGCCCGCTGATTGCCCAAGAACGTCTTGAGCGTGAGTACCAGTACAACTACTACAAGATCCTCCAGCGCCGTGGCGACAAAGTGCCTGCTCAGGCCTCATTGCTGAAGGTCCCGGAGGATGAAAAAGGCCCCTTGCTGGAAGGCATCTACCGGACACGCCTCAAGCAGCAACCCCCTGCTGAGTGGGCCAATCTGAGCCGCGATGAACGCTCCGCCAAGATGAGTGCCGCGTTGATCGACTTCTGGAGCAAAAGCGACGTACTGCTGCGCCAACTGGGCCAGGAGCGGGCAAGCAGCATCAAGGACTACCTCGTCGACAAAGGCGGTTTGGCTGATGAGCGCGTGTATTTCATCGACGCCACCCTGGGCGAAGCCGAAAGTGATGGCCGGGTGATTTCACCGCTGCATTTGGACAGCGAGTAAAGGCCTGAAACCTTCGTACCTCGACAGTCATCACACAAAAATAAACGATTGATTCTGAGCGCTGTAGGAGCGAGCTTGTCTCGCGATCTTTTGATCTGGCTTTTGATCTAAAAGCCCCTCACCCTAGCCCTCTCCCGCAGGAGAGGGAACCGATTGGGGGATGCTGAAGATACTCGGTGGCCTGTTTGCTGCGCGACAGCGCGGCGCCGAAGACGGGCGGCACGGCTATCCACCCGGCCTGTAGGAGCTGTCGAAGGCTGCGATCTTTTGATCTTGGCCCTACAAAAATAGAACAGCCCCCGGCGCTGTACGCCGAGGGCTGTAATGACCACATCCGTGTGGCCGTCGCATGAACCTATTCTGAAAGCTGCAGGCGTAACGCTTAAATCACCTGCTCCTGCTTTCCCCCGGCTCTACGAGTTAGCGCGATTACTCTGCTTTCAGGCCGTCAGCCGAAACAGCTTTAACGCCTTTGATCTTCTTGGTGATGTCGACTGCGATCTTTTTCTGAGCTTCGGTGATCGCAACTGTCGAGGACAGGGACACCACGCCTTTGTTGGTTTCTACTTTGATATCCGAACCTGGAATACCCTTTTCGGTCAGCAGGTCAGATTTGACTTTAGTCGTGATCCAAGTATCAGAAGTAGCTTCCTTGGCTTTGGTGACTTCACCAGCAGCGACAACCATCGGTGCTTGAGTCGTTGCTTGTGCTGCGAACGCAGCGTTGGCCAGAGTCATGGTCAGAGCGGTGGCAGTTGCGGCAGCAATAGCGAACTTCTTCATACAAGTAACTCCTGTCTTCTTAAAAATCTGCGCCGTCTCACAGCAGCAGGGTTACCAGTACTATTGCAGGGCCTGTGCCAACTTTTTAAAACAATAAAATCCTTTATTTTCAATGGCTTACGTACAAGTCAGTTTTAGTCTGTCGTGCAGATTGCATGACGCCATTCAAATCAGCATGCAAGTTGCGGGTTTTCGATCATGGCCTTTTGCATTGTTTTTTGTGCAGCCATAAAAAAAGGATCCCGAAGGATCCTTTTTTCAAAGCAGGCGTTCGCAGCGATTAAGCTTGCGACGCCTTGGCAGCAGCTACGTCTTTGATCGACAGCTTGATACGGCCGCGGTTGTCCACGTCCAGTACCAGTACTTCCACTTCCTGACCTTCTTTCAGAATGTCAGTCACTTTCTCAACACGAGCATCGCTCAGCATCGAGATGTGAACCAGGCCGTCTTTGCCTGGCAGGATGTTGACGAATGCGCCGAAGTCGACGATGCGCTCAACCTTACCGATGTAGATTTTGCCGATTTCAGCTTCAGCGGTGATGCTCAGAACGCGCTGACGAGCCGCTTCTGCTGCTTCTTTGGACTCACCGAAGATCTTGATCGAACCGTCGTCTTCGATGTCGATCGAAGCCTTGGTTTCTTCACAGATTGCACGGATAGTCGCGCCGCCTTTACCGATAACATCACGGATTTTGTCGGTGTCGATTTTCATCGCGATCATGGTCGGCGCGTTAGCCGACAGTTCGTTACGCGACTGACCGATGATCTGGTTCATCTGGCCCAAGATGTTCAGGCGAGCTTCCAGGGCTTGGCCCAGGGCGATCTCCATGATTTCTTCGGTGATGCCTTTGATCTTGATGTCCATCTGCAGCGCGGTAACACCTTTGGAGGTACCGGCAACTTTGAAGTCCATGTCGCCCAGGTGGTCTTCGTCACCCAGGATGTCGGTCAGAACTGCGAATTTCTCGCCTTCCTTAACCAGGCCCATGGCGATACCGGCAACCGGTGCCTTCATCGGAACACCAGCGTCCATCAGTGCCAGGGATGCGCCACAGACCGAAGCCATGGAGCTGGAACCGTTGGATTCAGTGATTTCCGATACCACACGGATGGTGTACGGGAACACGTCAGCAGCAGGCAGCATGGCCTGAACCGAACGGCGAGCCAGACGGCCGTGACCGATTTCGCGACGACCTGCACCACCCATACGACCACACTCACCTACCGAGAACGGAGGGAAGTTGTAGTGCAGCATGAACGGGTCTTTTTTCTCGCCTTCCAGGGTGTCCAGCAGTTGTGCATCACGGGCAGTACCCAGCGTTGCAACCACCAGCGCCTGAGTTTCACCACGGGTGAACAGTGCCGAACCGTGGGTTTTTGGCAGAACGCCAACTTCGATGTTCAGAGGACGAACAGTCTTGGTGTCACGGCCATCGATACGCGGCTTGCCGTTTACGATGTTTTCGCGAACGGTGCGGTATTCGATTTCGCCGAAGGCCGCTTTAACTTCGCTGGCAGAAGGCTGGCCTTCTTCACCGGACAGCTTGGCAACCACTTGGTCTTTCAGCTCGCCCAGACGCGCGTAACGGTCGGCCTTGATGGTGATGGTGTAAGCCTGGGAGATCGCCTCGCCGAACTCGGCACGGATAGCGCCCAGCAGTGCGGTGGCTTCTGGGGCAGCAGCCCAGTCCCACGTTGGCTTGGCAGCTTCAGCAGCCAGCTCTTTAACGGCCTGGATAACAACCTGGAACTCGTCGTGAGCGAACAGTACCGCGCCCAGCATCTGGTCTTCGGTCAGCTCTTTGGCTTCCGATTCAACCATCAACACGGCTTCCGACGTACCGGCAACAACCATGTCCAGGCTCGAAGCGGCCAGTTGCTCGTAAGTCGGGTTCAACAGGTAGCCGGTGCTTTCGTGGTAAGCAACGCGGGCAGCGCCGATTGGACCATCAAAAGGAATGCCGGAGATGGCCAGCGCAGCCGAGGTACCGATCATCGCAGCGACGTCCGGATCGGTCTTCTTGCTGGTGGACAGAACGGTGCAGACAACCTGCACTTCGTTCATGAAGCCTTCCGGGAACAGTGGACGGATCGGACGGTCGATCAGACGCGAGGTCAGGGTTTCTTTCTCGGAAGGGCGACCTTCACGCTTGAAGAAACCGCCCGGGATTTTACCCGCGGCGTAGGTTTTTTCTTGGTAGTGAACAGACAGAGGGAAGAAGCCCTTGCCTGCATCAGCATGTTTTGCACCGACAACGGTCACCAACACGCTGACGTCGTCGTCAACGGTGACCAATACTGCGCCGGAAGCCTGACGGGCGATACGGCCAGTCTCGAGGGTGACGGTCGACTGACCGAACTGGAATTTTTTGATAACCGGGTTCACGGTGTCCTACCTTCTCTTTGTGACTCTTGGGGAACGGGTTTCTTGCGAAAAACGTGTGCACCGCCGGGGCGTGCCCGACTCAAGATGCTTACGAAAGCAGCCGTTAGGGTGAGCTTTCGTAAGAATCCGTCTGGTCCAGATAAAACTTGAGGCTGGAAGCCTGCCGCACGCCCGTAGGAACCCCACAGGCGCACAACAAACAACCAGCCTCTAGCAACATCGCTATTAGCGACGCAGACCCAGGCGAGCGATCAGCGCAGCGTAACGGCTGATGTCCTTGCCTTTCAGGTAGTCCAGCAGCTTACGACGCTGGTTTACCATGCGGATCAGACCACGACGGGAGTGGTGATCTTTACCGTTGGCCTTGAAGTGACCTTGCAGCGTGTTGATGTTAAAGGTCAGCAGTGCAACTTGCACTTCTGGAGAACCAGTATCACCTGGAGCTTGCTGGTAGTCTTTTACGATTTCTGCTTTGTGTTCAACTGTCAGTGCCATGAGGCATTTCCTTTCTTTAGGGCTCTGCTTGCAAGCAAGACAGATCCAATAGGCCGAGGACAAATCCTCGTATTAAAAAGTGAGATGTGACCGTGCCTAATAACAGCCACCCTCTTTCAGTTCGGCCCGCGACCGTTAAGCCTCGAACCGAGCTGCTCCGGTCATTCTGACCGAATCAGTCGACGTGGCGCGATGCGCCCGTCTTCGCTCACTTCACCGATTCCGATAAAGCGACCGTTGTGATCTTGTACCCGCACCATACCGAACTTGGGTGCATCGGGAGCACGTACCGGCTGGCCATTGAGCCAATAGAACGCGCTGGCCTCCGAAAAGTGCAGCAGCGGCCAGTCGAGCAAGCCGCTGTCCGATGGCATCAGGAAGCGATCAACCGCTTCGTTGCCGCCCTCGGCGTGTACGGCTTCCAGCTCTTCCAGCGTCACGGTCTGCGCGAGGCTGAAAGGCCCTGCTTGTGTGCGACGCAACTCTGCAACATATGCCCCACAGCCCAGTTCTTCACCGATATCTTCCACGAGGGTACGGATATAGGTGCCTTTGGTGCAGTCAACCGACAAGCGCGCGGTGTCGCCTTCGCTGGCCAGTAATTCGAGGCGGGTAATAGTAACAGAACGCGGTTCACGCTCCACCACTTCACCCGCACGCGCCAACTTGTAAAGTGGCTGGCCATCGCGCTTGAGCGCCGAGTACATCGGCGGTATCTGACTGATTTGCCCACGAAATTTAGGCAAAACCGCTTCGATATCGGCGCGACCAACGGTCACTGGGCGCGTTTGCAAAACTTCACCTTCCGCATCGGCGGTGGTGGTGGTCTTGCCCAATTGCATCAGGGTTTCATAACCCTTGTCGGAATCGAGCAAGTATTGCGAAAACTTGGTGGCTTCACCAAAGCACAACGGCAATACGCCGCTGGCCAATGGATCGAGGCTACCGGTGTGCCCTGCCTTCTCGGCATTGAGCAGCCAGCGAACTTTCTGCAAGGCCGCGTTGGAGGTGAATCCAAGCGGCTTGTCGAGCAGGATGATGCCGCTGACGTTACGACGGATACGCTTGACCTGAGCCACCGCTTACTCCTTGGTGTCTTCAGGAGCAGAGGCGTCGTGCTGGTTGTCCTCAGCCACTGCGCGCTCGATCAAAGCGGACAGGTGCGCACCACGTGCGACGCTTTCGTCGTAGTGGAAGTGCAATTGAGGAACGCTGCGCAGCTTCATTTCACGTGCCAGTTGCATACGCAGGAAGCCCGCAGCAGCGTTCAGCACCTTGATGGTCTGAGCGATGTCTTGCGAGTTGTCCTGGCCCATTACGGTGATGAAAATTTTTGCGTGACCGACGTCACGGCTCACTTCCACCGCCGTAATGGTAACCAGACCTACGCGCGGGTCTTTGACTTCGCGACGGATCAGTTGGGCCAGCTCGCGCTGCATCTGATCGCCGATACGCTGGGTACGGCTATATTCTTTTGCCATGTCTTGTTACCTGTTACTCACCCATGGGAAACCCATGCGTTCTGAAAGCGGCAAACGCCCGGCCAGACAGAAGCCGGACCGGGCGTTGCGTTTAGAGTCCGGACCGAGCACAGCGCATGGGCATGCGATGGCTCGTCCTTGCTCTTGAAGCTCGCGATTTAGAGGCTGCGAGCAACCTGGACCTTCTCGAACACTTCGATCTTGTCGCCAACTTTGACGTCATTGTAGCTCTTGACGCCGATACCGCATTCCATGCCGGCACGTACTTCGGACGCGTCATCCTTGAAGCGGCGCAGGGATTCCAGCTCGCCTTCGAAGATAACGATGTCGTCGCGCAGTACACGGATTGGACGGTTACGGTGAACAACACCTTCCACAACCATACAACCGGCGATTGCACCGAACTTAGGCGAACGGAACACGTCGCGGACTTCAGCAATACCCAGGATGTTCTCCCGAACGTCGCTGCCAAGCATGCCGGTAAGGGCTTTCTTGACGTCTTCGATGATGTCGTAGATGACGTTGTAGTAACGCATGTCCAGGCCTTCTTGCTCGACGATCTTGCGAGCGCCGGCATCGGCACGCACGTTGAAGCCGAACAATACAGCGTTGGAGGCCAGTGCCAGGTTAGCGTCGCTCTCGGTGATACCACCGACCCCGCCGCCCACTACGCGCACTTGCACTTCATCGTTACCCAGGCCGCTCAGAGCGCCCTGCAGAGCTTCCAACGAACCACGGACGTCAGATTTGAGGACGATGTTAAGCGTCTTCTTCTCTTCCTGGCCCATGTTCTCGAAGATGTTTTCCAGCTTGCCTGCGTGAGCACGCGCCAGTTTCACTTCGCGGAACTTGCCTTGACGGAACAGGGCCACTTCACGTGCCTTCTTCTCGTCAGTCATTACGCTCATCTCGTCGCCAGCGTCTGGCGTACCGTCCAGGCCGAGGATCTCGACAGGGATGGATGGACCGGCTTCCTTGATGGCCTTGCCGTTCTCATCGAGCATGGCGCGGATGCGGCCGTAGTTGGAACCGACCAGCACCATGTCGCCTTGGCGCAGGGTACCGTCTTGAACCAGAACAGTCGCAACAGGACCACGGCCTTTGTCCAGACGGGACTCAACTACTACGCCACGGCCAGGAGCCGATGGAGTGGCCTTGAGTTCCAGAACTTCAGCTTGCAGCAAAACCGCTTCGAGCAGCTCGTCAACGCCGGTACCCATTTTCGCCGAGACCGGAACAAACGGAGTGTCACCACCCCACTCTTCCGAGGTCACGCCGTGAACGGACAGTTCGCTACGGATGCGATCGAGGTCAGAACCTGGCTTGTCGATTTTGTTCACTGCAACCACCAGCGGCACGCCAGCCGCTTTCGCGTGCTGAACAGCTTCGATGGTTTGCGGCATCACGCCGTCGTCTGCAGCCACAACCAGAATCACGATGTCAGTGGCCTTGGCACCACGTGCACGCATCGCGGTAAACGCGGCGTGACCCGGGGTGTCGAGGAACGTGACCATGCCGCGTTCGGTTTCAACGTGGTATGCACCGATGTGCTGAGTAATACCACCGGCTTCGCCAGCAGCAACCTTGGCACGACGGATGTAGTCGAGCAGGGACGTTTTACCGTGGTCAACGTGGCCCATTACGGTCACAACCGGTGCACGGGAGAACGACTCACCTTCAAACTTCAGGGACTCGGCCAGGGAATCTTCCAGGGCGTTGTCGCTGACCAGCGTGACTTTGTGGCCCAGTTCTTCAGCAACCAGTTGGGCAGTTTCCTGATCCAGTACCTGGTTGATGGTGGCTGGAGTACCCAGCTTGAACATGAACTTGATCACTTCAGCAGCTTTGACCGACATCTGTGCAGCCAAATCGCCAACAGTGATGGTCTCGCCAATCTGTACGTCACGAACCACAGGGCCGGTTGGGCTCTGGAAACCGTGAGCGTTGCGCTTCTTCAGCTTGCTCTTGCCACGACCACCGCGACGGAAGCCATCGCTTTCTTCTTCGGAAGTGCGAGGAGCAACACGTGGAGCAGGCGCTTTTTCTTTAACAGAAGCACGATGCGGAGCGTTTTTGCGCTCGCCATCACCGCCGCCACCGCGACGATTGTTGTCGTCAGCACGTGGTTTATCAGGGCGGCGCTGTTCATCACGCTTGCGTGCATCGGCTGCAGGAGCCGAAGCTGGCGCAGGCGCTGCTGCCGGTGCCGCTTGCACAGGTGCAGGGGCGGCAGCAGGAGCAGGTGCAGGAGCCGAAACAGCCGCAGGCTGACGACGCGCTTCTTCTTCGGCGCGACGCTTGGACTCTTCTTCAGCCTTTTGACGTGCAGCATTTTCTACTGCGCGGCGTTCATCCAGCTCGCGCTTGCGCTCGGCTTCGATTTCTTCCGGGCTTTGCTGTACGAAGACTTTCTTCTTGCGTACTTCAACGCTGATGCTTTTGCTTCCAGCAACACGCAGGGTACTGGTGGTTTTACGCTGCAAAGTGATTTTGCGCGGTTCTTCCACTTTCGCCTTGTGGCTGCTTTTCAGGTGAGTCAGCAGAGCTTGCTTCTCACTGTCGGTCACATTCTGCTCGGCGGCGGTGTGCGGCAGACCTGCCTCACGCATCTGCTGCAACAGGCGCTCAACCGGTGTTTTGACCTCATCGGCCAGTTGTTTCACCGTGACTTGCGTCATGCATTTCTCTCCTCAGGCCGCGCCTAATTACTCGAACCAATGGGCTCGGGCGGCCATGATCAACTTGCCGGCACGATCATCGTCAATGCCGTCGATGTCGAGCAGGTCGTCAATAGACTGCTCGGCCAGGTCTTCGCGGGTAATTACGCCGCGCACCGCCAGTTCCATCGCCAAATCCTTGTCCATACCCTCAAGCGAGAGCAGGTCTTCGGCCGGATGGGCGTCTGCCAGCTTTTCCTCAGTAGCGATGGCTTTAGTCAACAAACGATCCTTGGCCCGAGCGCGAAGCTCGTTGACGATATCTTCGTCAAAGCCGTCGATGTTGAGCATTTCTTCCACCGGTACGTAGGCAATCTCTTCCAGGCTGGTGAAGCCTTCATCAACCAGCACCTGCGCCAACTCTTCATCAACTTCCAACTCTTCGATGAAGTTGCGCAGGATGTCGCCGGTTTCTGCTTGCTGCTTAGCCTGGATGTCCGATTCGGTCATCACGTTCAAGGTCCAGCCAGTCAACTGGCTAGCCAAACGTACGTTCTGACCGCCGCGACCAATCGCCTGGGCCAGATTGTCTGCGCCAACGGCGATGTCCATTGCATGGGCATCTTCGTCGACAATAATTGCCGCTACTTCTGCTGGCGACATTGCGTTGATCACGAACTGCGCCGGGTTGTCATCCCACAGGACGATATCCACTCGCTCTCCGCCCAACTCGCCGGACACCGCCTGAACGCGTGAACCACGCATACCAATGCAGGCACCTTGCGGATCGATGCGTTTGTCTTTGGAGCGAACGGCAATTTTAGCGCGTGATCCAGGATCGCGGGAGGCCGCCATCACTTCGATCAGGCCCTCGGAGATCTCTGGAACTTCGATACGGAACAGCTCGATCAACATCTCTGGCGCAGTACGCGACAGAATCAGTTGAGGACCGCGGTTCTCGGTGCGAATTTCTTTCAACAATGCGCGAAGGCGTACGCCAACACGGAAAGTTTCACGCGAGATGATGTCTTCACGGGCCAGCAACGCTTCAGCGTTGTTACCCAGATCGACGATCACGTTGTCACGTGTCACTTTTTTAACGGTGCCAGAAATGATCTCGCCCAAACGCTCGCGATAAGCATCGACTACTTGAGCACGCTCAGCTTCGCGGACCTTCTGCACAATGACCTGTTTGGCCGTTTGAGCAGCAATCCGACCGAATTCGATGGAATCGATTTTCTCTTCGATAACATCGCCGGCTACAGCGCCTGGCCGTTTTGCCTGGGCCTGGTCTACCGCCAACTCGATTGCTGGATCATCCAGATCTTCGTCTTCGACCACAGTCCAGCGACGGAAAGTCTCATAGTTACCGGTGTGGCGGTTGATTTCCACACGCAGATCGACTTCGTCCTCAAAACGCTTTTTGGTAGCGGTGGCCAGAGCCAGCTCCAGCGCTTCAAAAATTACGTTTGCCGGTACGCCCTTTTCATTGGACACCGACTCAACAACCAGCAGTACTTCTTTGCTCATCGTACGCCTCGCCTTTCGCAAGCCATTGGATCCGCGGGATCCGCGTCTCAGTCAAAACTGGGAATAATGTTGGCCTTGTCGATCATATCGATCGGCAACAAGAACTCGTGGTCATCCACTTGCACCACAACGTCCTGTTCCTCTACGCCGCGTAGAAGGCCCTGAAAGTTGCGTCGCCCTTCAAAGGGTGAGCGCAGCTTGATCTTTACTTGCTCACCGACAAACTGGGCAAACTGTTCAAGATTGAACAGAGGGCGTTCCATGCCAGGAGAGGAAACTTCAAGGGTGTATTCAACAGCGATAGGATCTTCGACATCCAGAACGCCACTGATTTGACGACTGACAATTGCGCAGTCATCCACCAATACGCCGCCTTCTTTGTCGATATACACACGCAACATTGAATGGCGGCCCTGAGCCGAAAATTCAATACCCCAGCATTCATAGCCAAGGGCCACGACCACCGGGGCCAACAAGGCCTGCAACTCTTCTAGCTTGCTCGACACCTGAACCCCCTAGTGCATGTTTGTGCATGCTGTGCAAAATAAAAAAATGGGCGAATCGCCCATCTCTGAAACGTCGCTGAATATCGACGCTATAAAGTGTCCAGTTAACAAAAAGCCCCTGAAAAAGGGGCTCCGCTAAAACTGGTTGCGGGAGCCGGATTTGAACCGACGACCTTCGGGTTATGAGCCCGACGAGCTACCAGACTGCTCCATCCCGCGACAAAGCTGGAGCGGAAGTATACGGCTGATCCTTTGCAGGGTCAATTCCAGCCTTCCACATACAAGAAAGCCCGCAACTGCGGGCATTCTTGATAATTGGTACCGAGAAGGGGACTCGAACCCCTACACCCTATGGGCACAACCACCTCAAGGTTGCGTGTCTACCAATTCCACCACCTCGGCAATACTACAGTTACATCATGAAACCCGTTTTACTTTTGCTCTTGAGCTGGAGGTACGTCAGTCGCTGGAGTAGCCGACTTTTGCTCATTAAGCACCGGCACATCATCTGAAGCCGGTTTTTGCTTTGGTGCTTCCAACACTGCTGGATCTGGCAAACCTACTTGAGTCAGCTCATGAGCTTTCTCTTTAGCAAAGTAACCTAACCCTAAGCTGGTTATGAAAAAACCTGCGGCAAGTATAGCAGTAAACTTACTAAGAAAGGTAGAGGAACCTTGGCTTCCGAACACAGTATTTGATGCACCTGCTCCGAAAGATGCTCCAGCATCCGCACCTTTACCCTGTTGCAGCAATACCAGGGTAATTACACCCAATGCAGCCAACAGATGAAAAACCACTACGACTGTTTCCAGCATTTTCTCAGTTTCCCGCGGCGCGACAAATCGCACCGAACTCATCTGCATTCAGGGAAGCCCCACCAATGAGCCCCCCATCGATATCCGGCATGCTGAACAGTTCGACCGCATTGGCCGCCTTCACGCTGCCGCCGTATAGAAGCCGCACACTTTGTGCCACTTCAGGATTCTTCTGCGCCAGCTGTGCGCGAATGGCCGCATGCACATCTTGCGCTTGCTGCGGTGTTGCAGTCAGCCCGGTACCAATAGCCCAGACCGGCTCGTATGCAATCACTGCGCTTGCAAAGACATCAATACCGAACTCATTAATTACAGCGTTCAGTTGACGCTCTACAACCTCAAGCGTTTGCCCGGCTTCGCGCTGCTCCAGGGTTTCCCCTATACACAACACTGGCGTTAAGCCAGAAGCTTGAGCAGCTGCAAACTTGCGATTCAGCGTCTCGTCCGACTCACCTAAAATCAGGCGTCGCTCAGAGTGCCCTATCAACACCAGCTCACAACCCGCATCCACCAACTGGCTAGGAGATATCTCCCCAGTCAGCGCACCTTGCTTGGAGTCTATCGCAGCATCCTGAGCGCCAACCGAGATTGGCGTATCTTCCAAGCCATTGATTACACGATCAATAAACAAGTCAGAAGGGAATACCGCAATTTCAACATCACTCGGCAAGTCCAGATTACGCAGACCATCGATCAGCTCAGCGACGCTGGCGCGGGTACCGTGCATCTTCCAGTTACCAGCTACCATAGTGCGACGCATGCTTTACCTCGTCGGTCAAAGTGGGCGCAGATGTTACCCAACCAAATCAACGCTTGCAAGCCGAAATCAGGCACAAACTTCACTTACTAGCTTTGTCAGCTCTTCTGCGTAGCCGCGAACCATGTTTTCGTCGTCACCTTCGACCATGACACGCACCAAAGGCTCAGTGCCGGACTTGCGCAGCAACACGCGGCCACGGCCTTTCATTTCATCGGTAACACGTGCACACGCTTCTTTTACAGCCGGGTGCTCAACTGGATTGACGCCCCCGCTAAAACGTACGTTCAACAGCACTTGCGGGCATTTGCGCAACGCTTGACGCGCTTGAGCCAGGCTTTCACCACGACGACGCAGCGCCAACAACACTTGCAACGCCGCAATAATCGCATCGCCGGTTGTGGTGTGCTGGAAGCAAACGATATGCCCGGAGTTTTCACCACCGATCTGCCAGTCACGCTCTTGCAGTGCAGCAATCACATAACGGTCACCGACACCGGCACGCACAAATGGAATACCCAGGTCAGCCAAGGCCAGCTCAAGCCCCAGGTTGCTCATCAGCGTGCCCACCACACCACCCTGCAGCTTGCCGCGCTCATGCAGGTCTCGCGCAATGATGAACAGCAACTCATCACCATCAACAATGGCGCCCGTGTGATCCACCATCAGCACGCGGTCACCGTCGCCGTCGAAGGCGATACCCAGGTCTGCTTTTTCAGCCAGCACAGCCGCCTGCAACGACTCCATATGCGTCGAGCCGCAGTTGTCGTTGATGTTCAAACCATTAGGCTGGGCCGACAACACCGTAACGTTGGCGCCCAGCTCTTTGAACACACTCGGGGCAACCTTGTAGGTCGCGCCGTGGGCGCAGTCGAGAACCACTTTCAGGCCGCTAAAGTTGGTACTGGTCGGCACACTGCTTTTGCAGAACTCGATATAACGACCGGACGCATCATTGATACGCGACACTTTGCCAAGCTTGTCCGAATCCACAACCGTCATCTGCGCGTCGAGCAACTCTTCGATCATCAGCTCAACTTCATCGGGGAGCTTGGTACCCTCACCCGAGAAGAACTTGATGCCGTTGTCATCATGAGGGTTGTGCGACGCACTGATCACGATGCCAGCTTCTGCATGAAAAGTTCGCGTGAGGTAAGCAATGGCCGGTGTAGGCATTGGCCCCAGAAGCATGACATCTGCCCCCGCAGCCGACAGGCCCGCTTCCAGCGCCGATTCAAACATGTAACCAGAAATACGCGTGTCCTTGCCCACCAGAATCCGGCAAGCACCCATGCTACGAAACGCCATACCCGCTGCCCAACCCAACTTGAGCATGAAGTCCGGGGTAATCGGATAAACGCCGACGCGACCGCGAATACCGTCGGTGCCAAAATACTTCTTCGTCATAAGTGCTCCATCATTCTTAGTCGGCGGACTCTACCGCTGCGATCATCCGTACCACATCAACCGTTTCGGCCACATCATGGACACGCAAAATACGCGCGCCCTTGGTCACGGCAAGTGCCGCCAGCGCAAGGCTGCCGGACAAGCGCTCAGTGACAGGCCGATTCAACGCCTGACCAATCATACTTTTACGCGACACACCCACCAGCAAAGGCCGCCCCAACGCATGCAGGGCCTCCATATGCTTGAACAAGCTGAGGTTATGTTGCAGTGTTTTTGCAAAGCCAAACCCTGGGTCCAGCACAATACGCTCAGGCGCAATACCGGCCGCAACGCATTGCCGGGTACGCTCCAGCAGAAACGCCGAGACCTCACCCACCAGATCTGTGTAATGCGGATTATCCTGCATATCGCCCGGCTCGCCCAACATGTGCATCAAGCACACCGGCAAACCGGTAGCTGCAGCAGCCTGCAAGGCACCTTCACGACGTAACGAACGAACATCATTGATAAGCCCCGCACCGAGGCGCGCAACTTCCATCATGACGATTGGCGTGGAGGTATCGACCGAGATAATCACATCCAGTTCACGACTGATGCGCTCAACCACAGGGGCTACCCGATCAAGCTCTTCCTGTGCCAGGACTACACGGGCACCCGGACGCGTCGACTCCCCTCCCACATCAATCAGGGTTGCGCCCGCCAGCACCATCGACTCTGCATGGCGCACAGCCGAATCCGCCGGCGCAAAGCGACCACCGTCAGAAAAGGAATCAGGGGTAACGTTGAGAATACCCATAACATGCGTATGGGCTAAATCAAGAACCCGGTTGCCGCAAGGCAACCGGGTCAGGGACTGAACAGAAGTCATTTCAAGCCTTAGTGATCAGCTGCAGGACCGCCGATAGGCGCTTCTGGACGATCGGTCTTGTCCAGCGTCGGCGGCGGAGTCGGAGTGCCCTTGCCGCTGTCATCCCAATCACGCGGCTCGCGTGGAGTACGTCCCGCCATGATGTCGTCGATCTGTTCAGCATCAATCGTCTCGTACTTCATCAATGCATCAGCCATGGCTTCAAGCTTGTCACGGTTGTCCGTGAGGATCTGCTTGGCCGTGCCATAGCACTCATCAATGATGCTGCGCACTTCAGAGTCAATCAGCTTGGCGGTCTCGCCCGAAACGCTCGCACCCTGACCACCACCGCCACGCCCCAGGTATGACTCGTCATCCTCGGCGTACATCAACGGCCCCAGCTTCTCGGACAAGCCCCACTTGGTCACCATGTTCCGCGCAATCTGGCTCGCACGCATGATGTCGTTGGAGGCGCCGGTGGTAACACCGTCAAAGCCCAAGGTCATTTCTTCAGCAATACGACCGCCGTAGAGCGAGCAGATCTGGCTGATCAAAGCACGCTTGGAGAGGCTGTAACGATCCTCTTCCGGCAGGAACATGGTCACGCCCAGCGCACGACCACGCGGAATGATCGACACTTTGTATACCGGGTCATGCTCTGGTACCACACGACCGACGATAGCGTGGCCTGCTTCGTGATACGCCGTGTTGCGCTTCTCTTTATCCGACATCACCATCGATTTGCGCTCGGCGCCCATCATGATTTTGTCTTTGGCCAGCTCGAACTCTTTCATTTCAACAATGCGTTTACCGGTACGCGCAGCGAACAAGGAAGCCTCGTTCACCAGGTTCGCGAGGTCTGCACCCGAGAACCCTGGCGTACCCCGTGCAATCACACCCGGCTGAACGTCATCACCCACCGGCACTTTACGCATGTGCACTTTGAGGATCTGCTCACGACCACGGATGTCCGGCAAGCCCACCACCACCTGACGGTCAAAACGGCCTGGACGCAGCAGCGCAGGGTCGAGAACGTCAGGGCGGTTGGTTGCAGCAATCACAATGATGCCGTCATTCATTTCAAAGCCGTCCATCTCAACCAGCAACTGGTTGAGGGTCTGCTCACGCTCATCATGACCGCCGCCCATACCGGCGCCACGGTGACGACCGACAGCGTCGATTTCGTCGATGAAGATGATGCAAGGTGCGTGCTTTTTAGCTTGTTCAAACATGTCGCGAACGCGGCTTGCACCGACACCCACGAACATTTCAACGAAGTCAGAACCAGAAATCGTGAAGAACGGTACTTTGGCTTCGCCAGCAATCGCCTTGGCGAGCAAGGTTTTACCGGTACCTGGCGGGCCAACCATCAGCACGCCGCGAGGAATTTTGCCACCCAGGCGTTGGAACTTGCCCGGATCACGGAGGAACTCAACCAGCTCGCCCACTTCTTCTTTCGCTTCGTCGCAACCTGCTACGTCAGCCAGAGTCGTTTTGACCTGGTCTTCAGATAACAGACGCGCCTTGCTCTTGCCAAAGCTCATCGGGCCGCCTTTACCGCCGGCACCGCCCTGCATTTGACGCATGAAGAACATGAAGACCGCGATGATCACCAGAATCGGGAAGCTCGCTACCAGCAATTGAGTCCAGATGCTTTGCTGCTCAGGCAATTTGCCTTCTACGGTCACATGGTTATCAACCAGATCACCGATCAAACCGTTGTCCTGAATAGCAGGACGAATGGTTTTGAAGGTATCGCCATCACTGCGTTTGCCGGTGATCACGTAGCCATCCACGGCAACGCGCTCGACTTTGCCATCCTTAACTTGCTGGATGAAGTCGGAATAGTTGAGGGTTTGTGGCTCGTTTGGACTGGAGAAGTTGTTCATCACCGTCACCAGGACAGCTGCGATGATCAACCACAGGATCAGATTCTTTGCCATATCGTTCAATTAGCTACCCTCTGAAGCAAGCCCCGCTATTGAAGCGTGCTTCGCATGATATTCACCGGCATAACTTACTACATTGCCTACAACCCTTGCAGGCTCCGTCTGTAACCCTTTGTGAAACTTGCCTACACAATATTCGTTATGTCAGTTCTGTAAAGCGATACAAAAAAAGCTATCACTTCAGTTAGAGACGCTCATCGCTGGCCGAACCTTCGATGCCGCGGAAGCCGCGCCCCAATAAATACTGCTCGCGAGACCGGTCTCGTGACGACGTCGGCTTGCGCATCTGCACTTTATCAAAAAGTTTGCGGATGTCTTTGTGGTATTGGTCGAAGCCCTCACCCTGGAAGACCTTGATCAAGAAATCACCACCTGGACGCAGTACACGCCCGGCAAGATCCAGCGCCAATTCGCAAAGGAACATTGCACGCGGCATATCTACGGCGGCCAATCCACTCATATTGGGGGCCATATCTGAAATCACAAGGTCTACCTGTGTATTTCCGACGGCCTCGAGAATCTGGGCCAGAACGGCGTCCTCAGTAAAGTCACCTTTAATGAAGGTCACGTCCGGGATGCTGTCCATGTCCAGAATGTCGGAAGCGATCAAACGCCCTTGCCCACCAATCAGACGACTGGTCACCTGCGACCAGCCACCCGGGGCTGCGCCCAGGTCAATTACGGTCATGCCCGGACGGATCAAACGGTCACGCTCCTGGATCTCCAGCAGCTTGTAACTTGCACGTGAGCGGTACCCATCCTTTTGCGCCATTTTGACGTATGGGTCGTTGAAATGCTCTTTCAGCCAGTTAAGGCTAGTCTTGGAACGGGCCACGGGCCACCTCAAAAATATAAACGGGTCGTGATTAACTGGGCGGTCCCGGACTCGCTCGGGTAAACTGGCCGCCGCTTTTACAAGATCAGACACAGGGGTCAGATTATGCCGCTCACTCAAGAGCAGAAGAAACAGTACAAATCCATTGGCCACCATCTGAAACCAGTATTGACTGTGGCTGATAATGGTTTGACTGAAGGTGTTTTAGCCGAACTCGAACGCGCATTGGGCGATCACGAGTTGATTAAAATCAAAGTCAACATCCTGGACCGCGAGTCTCGCCTGGAAGCCATTGCAGAACTCTGCAAGGCCGGCAAAGCGGAACTGGTACAGATTATCGGCAAAATGGCGCTTCTGTACCGCAAGAACGTCAATGTTAACAAGAACCTGTCGAACATCCATCGCTTCAAGTGATGCCGACAGGAGTCAAGGGTGCGCCTGGCGCGCCCTGACACTCTTGCTTACCAATAGCAAAACTGCCCGCGCAATGCATCAGGCAATCAGATCCGCCCAACGCAACACTTCCCGCCGACAGCCACCCTCAAAACGCTATAACGCGTACTGACGAGCGCCTTGTACATCAGCGATGCCAGTCGGTTGTGACCAGCATCGTACAAATTCGTTGTACTGCACCTGCCAGCTGCCAGCCCGCAACATCCGGGCTGACCGCTAAAGCAGAACGCCCGCACGAAGCGGGCGCTGTTACTTAGATATGACGCACTTCGACAATCTCGTACTCAATGACGCCACTCGGTGTTTTCACCGCGACCACGTCACCCTCTTCCTTGGCAATCAAGGCGCGAGCAATGGGCGAACCCACAGAGATTTTTCCGAGCTTAATGTCAGCCTCATCCTCACCCACGATCTGATACGTCACGGATTCGTCAGTTTCAACGTTCGCGATTTCAACCGTGGTACCGAAAATCACTTTGCCGGTGTGCGGGATAGTCGTGACATCAATGATGACCGCGTTTTGCATGCGGCCTTCAATATCACGAATACGCGCCTCAACCATACCCTGCTGCTCACGGGCAGCATGGTATTCAGCGTTTTCCTTGAGGTCGCCCAGCTCACGCGCCGTGCCGATATCCTGGCTCAGCTTGGGCCGAATAACCTTGGTCAGATGAGTGTGCTCTTCTTCCAGGGCTTTCGCGCCCTGGACCGTCATTGGGTATTTGATCATGCCTTCAATCCTGCGTGTAGATCCTGCAAGCGACGTACGGTTTTTTCAGGACCGAATTTAAGCGCTTCGCAGATCGCCGCGCCAGCAGCAATAGTCGTGGTGCAGTAAATCTTGTGCTGCAGAGCGTTGCGGCGGATGGAATAAGAGTCAGCAATCGACTGACGACCTTCAGTGGTGTTGATGATCAACGTCACTTCATCGTTTTTGATCATGTCGACAACGTGAGGGCGGCCTTCAGTCACCTTGTTCACACGGCGCACTTTCAAACCAGCGGCTTCGATGAACTTGGCAGTGCCAGCAGTCGATACAACTTCAAAACCGAGGTCGATCAGATCACGTGCAACGGCGGCCACCAGCGGCTTGTCATCGTCACGTACGCTGATAAACGCAGTACCGCCGGTCGGCAGCACTTCGCTAGCGCCCATTTGCGCCTTGGCAAAAGCCTCACCAAAGGTGTCGCCCACGCCCATCACTTCACCGGTGGACTTCATCTCCGGGCCGAGAATCGGGTCAACGCCAGGGAACTTGGCGAACGGGAAGACCGCCTCTTTCACACTGTAGAAGTTTGGAATGATTTCTTTAGTGAAGCCGATTTCTTTCAGGGTCTTACCGGCCATCACGCGGGCAGCGATCATTGCCAGGGAGACACCGATGCACTTGGACACGAAAGGAACGGTACGCGATGCACGCGGGTTCACTTCGATCACGTAGATGTCTTCGCCTTGCAGGGCCAATTGCACGTTCATCAGGCCAACTACGCCCAGCTCCAGCGCCATTTTCTTGACCTGCTCACGCATCTCGTCCTGGATGTGCAGCGGCAGCGAGTACGGCGGCAGCGAGCAAGCAGAGTCACCGGAGTGAACGCCAGCCTGTTCGATGTGCTGCATGATCGCGCCGATCACAACGTCAGTGCCGTCGCAGACCGCATCAACGTCCATTTCGATTGCGCAGTTGAGGAAGTGGTCCAGCAGCACAGGGCTGTCGTTGGACACTTTCACCGCATCGCGCAGGTAACGCTTGAGTTCTTCTTCTTCGTAAACGATTTCCATCGCACGGCCGCCCAACACGTAGGACGGACGAACAACCAGCGGATAACCGATCTTGCCGGCAGCACGAATTGCTTCGTCTTCGCTGCGCACAGTGGCGTTTGGCGGCTGACGCAGGTTCAGGCGCTCAACCATTTGCTGGAAGCGCTCACGGTCTTCTGCACGGTCGATGGCGTCAGGGCTGGTACCGATGATCGGCACGCCGGCTTCTTCCAGCGCACGTGCCAGTTTCAGCGGAGTTTGGCCGCCGTACTGAACGATCACGCCCTTAGGCTTCTCGACACGCACGATTTCCAGCACGTCTTCGAGGGTCACGGATTCGAAGTACAGACGATCCGAGGTGTCGTAGTCGGTCGAAACTGTTTCCGGGTTGCAGTTAACCATGATGGTTTCGTAACCATCGGCACGCAACGCCAGCGCCGCGTGAACGCAGCAGTAGTCGAACTCGATACCCTGACCAATGCGGTTAGGACCGCCACCCAGGATCATGATCTTGTCACGGTCCGACGGGTTGGCTTCGCACTCTTCCTCATAGGTCGAGTACATGTAAGCGGTGTCAGTGGCGAACTCGGCCGCGCAGGTGTCAACGCGCTTGTAAACCGGGAACACTTCCAGCTTGTGACGGTGGCGACGCAGGTTCTTCTCGGTCACACCCAGCAATACAGCCAGACGTGCGTCAGAGAAGCCTTTGCGCTTAAGGCGGTACATGGTGTCGCGATCGATCGCAGACAGGCCCATGGTCTTGATCTTTTCTTCGTCCTTGATCAGATCTTCGATCTGCACCAGGAACCAAGGGTCGATCATGTTCATGCCGAAAATGTCTTCGACCGTCATGCCCGCACGGAACGCGTCAGCCACGTACCAGATACGCTCGGCGCCTGGCACCGTCAGCTCGCGCTTGAGCACAGCCATGCTTTCCGGGTTGCTCAGGTCCAGCTTTGGATCAAGACCGCTAACGCCCACTTCCAGACCGCGAAGGGCTTTCTGCAACGATTCCTGGAAAGTACGGCCGATGGCCATTACTTCACCCACGGACTTCATTTGCGTGGTCAGGCGCGCATCGGCTTTAGCAAACTTCTCGAAAGCAAAGCGTGGCAGCTTGGTCACAACGTAGTCGATGGACGGCTCGAAGGACGCCGGGGTCGCGCCGCCGGTGATTTCGTTTTGCAGTTCGTCCAGGGTGTAGCCGATCGCCAGCTTGGCGGCGATACGCGCAATCGGGAAGCCAGTGGCTTTGGAGGCCAGCGCCGACGAACGGGATACACGCGGGTTCATCTCGATCACGACCATACGGCCAGTGTTCGGGCAAATACCGAACTGAACGTTGGAACCGCCGGTTTCAACGCCGATCTCACGCAGTACCGCCAGCGAGGCGTTACGCATGATTTGGTATTCTTTGTCGGTCAGGGTTTGCGCTGGCGCCACGGTGATCGAGTCACCGGTGTGCACACCCATCGGGTCAAAGTTTTCGATCGAGCAAACGATGATGCAGTTGTCCTTCTTATCGCGGACAACCTCCATTTCGTACTCTTTCCAGCCGATCAGCGATTCGTCGATCAGCAGCTCTTTGGTTGGCGACAGGTCCAGACCACGAGAGCAGATCTCTTCGAACTCTTCACGGTTGTAAGCGATACCGCCACCGGTGCCGCCCATGGTGAAGGACGGACGAATGATGCACGGGAAGCCCAGCTTTTCGAGAACCGCGTTGGCCTCTTCCATGCTGTGAGCGATACCGGAGCGCGGGCAATCCAGACCGATGGACTTCATGGCCTTGTCGAAACGCGAACGGTCTTCAGCCTTGTCGATGGTGTCAGCGTTGGCACCGATCATTTCTACGCCGAACTTCTCCAGAACGCCTTCGCGCTCCAGATCCAGTGCGCAGTTCAGGGCAGTTTGGCCGCCCATGGTTGGCAGCAGAGCGTCTGGACGCTCTTTTTCGATGATCTTGGCAACTGTTTGCCACTTGATCGGCTCGATATAGGTCGCATCAGCCATGTCCGGGTCGGTCATGATGGTGGCCGGGTTAGAGTTCACCAGGATGACGCGGTAGCCCTCCTCACGCAGAGCCTTACAGGCCTGGGCGCCGGAGTAGTCGAATTCGCACGCCTGGCCGATAACAATCGGGCCAGCGCCGAGAATCAGGATGCTTTTAATGTCTGTACGTTTTGGCATGGGTTTGTCACTCAAATCCGCAGGTCAGTCGGCAAGCCGTCAATCAGGTTCCTGAGCCGCCCAAGGGGCCGCCGATTTCGGGGCCGCCTTGGGCTACTCATTACAAAGGACTGATCAGCGGCGCTTGGCCATCTCATTGATGAAGCGATCGAACAGCGGCGCAACGTCGTTCGGGCCAGGGCTTGCTTCAGGGTGACCCTGGAAGCTGAAAGCGCTCTTGTCGGTACGCTCGATACCTTGCAGGGTACCGTCGAACAGCGACTTGTGGATGGCACGCACGTTGGCAGGCAGGGTCGCTTCATCAACCGCAAAACCGTGGTTTTGGCTGGTGATCATCACAACACCGGTGTCCAGGTCTTGAACCGGGTGGTTCGCGCCGTGGTGGCCATGACCCATTTTCACGGTCTTGGCGCCGGAGGCCAGTGCCAGCAGCTGGTGGCCCAGGCAGATACCGAATACCGGAATCTCTGTCTTCAGCACTTCTTGAATAGCCGTGATTGCGTAGTCGCAAGGCTCAGGGTCACCCGGGCCATTGGACAGGAACACGCCATCCGGGTTGAGCGCCAACACATCGCTGGCAGGCGTTTGCGCCGGTACAACGGTGACGCGGCAGCCACGCTCAACCAACATGCGCAGGATGTTCCACTTTACGCCGTAGTCATAAGCCACTACGTGGTAAGGCAGATCGCTGGCTTCGATAGTCGGGTGGCTGTCAGTTGCCAGATTCCAGACGCTCGAACGCCATTCGTAAGTTTTGTCGGTGCTGACAACTTTCGCCAGGTCCATGCCTTTCAGGCCAGGGAAACCGCGCGCCGCTGCAATTGCAGCCTCGTCAGAAATGTTGTCACCGGCCATGATGCAGCCGTTTTGCGCGCCTTTCTCACGCAAAATACGGGTCAGACGGCGCGTGTCGATACCGGCGATTGCCACAACATTGTTGGCTTTCAGGTAGTCAGACAGCGACATTGTGTTACGCCAGTTGCTTGCAACCAGCGGCAGATCACGGATTACCAAACCTGCGGACCAAACACGATCAGACTCGGCATCTTCCGGTGTAGTGCCGGTATTGCCAACATGCGGGTAAGTCAGGGTCACGATTTGCTGAGCGTAGGAAGGATCCGTCAGGATCTCCTGGTAGCCAGTCATTGCGGTGTTAAACACCACCTCACCAACGGTCTGACCGTCGGCCCCAATGGCTTCGCCGCGAAAAATGCTGCCATCAGCGAGGGCGAGTATGGCTTGCTTAGTCAAGAAGACCTCCCGTAAATAAAGCCTGAAAGGGCGATCGCAGGTTGTAAAAAAGCGGAGTGACGTATGGACACGTCACCCCGCTTCTTCATCGAATTATCTGCGCGCTTTTAGTGGACACACTAAAGCTGTAGCTTACAGAAAAAGGCTTTTTTGGTCTACCGCTAAAAGAGCCCAAAAGGCAGAGGAATGCGACAGATCATCGCTTAGCGGTTAAAAATCGGGCTGTTGCGGCTGCAACAGCCCGATTTTACAAAGATGACTCAACGCAGGTCGAGTACATCCTGCATGTCGTACAGGCCGGGCTCGCGCCCGTCGAGCCACTGAGCAGCGCGAACGGCGCCCTTGGCGAAGGTCATACGGCTGGATGCCTTGTGGGTGATTTCCAAACGCTCACCTTCGGCCGCAAACAGCACCGTATGGTCACCCACCACATCACCGCCACGAACGGTCGCAAAACCGATCGTCTCGTGCTCACGCGCACCGGTATGGCCTTCTCGACCATAAACGGCAACCTTCTGCAGATCACGCCCCAACGCATCAGCGATCACTTCGCCCATGCGCATGGCCGTGCCCGACGGCGCATCAACTTTATGACGATGGTGCGCTTCGATGATTTCAATGTCTGCATCATCACCCATCACCCGCGCTGCAATATCCAGCAGCTTGAACGACAGGTTAACGCCGACACTGAAGTTCGAAGCAAAGACAATCGGGATATCTTTGGCAGCGTCAACCAACAACTGCTTTTGCGCAGCATTCAAGCCCGTGGTGCCAATGACCATGGCCTTGCCCGCCTGACGGCAGAACGCCAGATTGCCGAGCATCACCTCAGGCAGGGTGAAATCGATCAACACATCGAATTCATCCGCCACGTCTTCAAGGCTTGCAGACAACGGCACGCCAATCCGCCCGAGCGACACCAACTCACCTGCATCAGCACCCACCAGCGAACTGCCCGGACGAACAACCGCCGCCGTCAGCCCGCACACCGGCGAGCGCTGCTGGACCGCGTCAATCAGGGTTTTGCCCATGCGCCCGGCAGCGCCCATCACAGCTATACGTCGCATGCCCCGCTCCTTATAAGTCGCCGAAGAAGCGCTTCACGCCTTCGAACCAACCGGTCGCGTTTGGCGAATGGCAGCTGTCGCCTTCCAGTGTCGAGCGGAACTCTTCCATCAGCTCGCGCTGACGACGGCTCAACTTCACCGGGGTCTCAACCACAACACGGCACATCAAGTCGCCGACGCCACCGCCACGCACCGGGGATACACCCTTGCCACGCAGACGGAACTGCTTACCGGTTTGTGTCCCTTCAGGCACTTTGAGCTTGACCCGACCATCCAGCGTCGGCACTTCCAGCTCTGCACCCAGCGCCGCATCAGCAAAGCTGATAGGCACTTCGCAGAACAGATGCTTACCATCGCGCTGGAAAATCGCGTGCTCACGCACTTCGATCACCACATACAGGTCGCCCGCCGGACCACCCTGCACACCCGCCTCGCCTTCACCCGACAGACGGATACGGTCGCCCGTATCAACACCCGCAGGCACTTTCACGGACAGGGTTTTGTATTCTTCTACGCGACCGTCGCCATTGCAGCTTTCGCACGGATCGGAAATGATCTTGCCCTGACCATGGCAACGTGGGCAGGTCTGCTGCACAGAGAAGAAACCCTGCTGCATGCGTACCTGGCCAATACCGCCACAAGTGGTACAGGTCACAGGCGATGAACCCTTCTTCGCGCCCGAACCGTCACATGGCTTGCAGTTGACCAGCGTCGGTACACGAATATTGACCGTAGTCCCGCGCACCGCTTCTTCCAGGTTCAGCTCCAGCGTGTAGCGCAAATCGCTACCGCGCTGAGCGCCGCCCCGGGAGCCGCCACGGCCACCGCCAAAGAAATCACTGAACACATCGCCGAAAATATCGGAGAAGTTCTGGCCGCCGAACCCTGCACCGCCGCCGCCCATTTGCGGATCAACACCCGCATGACCGTATTGGTCATAAGCAGCACGCTTGCTGGCATCGGACAGCACTTCATACGCTTCGTTAGCCTCTTTAAACAGCTCTTCAGAGGCTTTGTCGCCCGGGTTACGGTCCGGGTGGTGTTTCATTGCGAGACGACGATAAGCTTTTTTCAGCTCGACCACAGTGGTGGTCCGTTCGACACCCAATACTTCGTAATAGTCGCGCTTTGCCATAATTCTTTGCACTCTCAAGGACGTTTGGAAGAACCCTCCCGAGCCTCACCAAACCCGCTGAGCCTGAACGTACAAGGCTCAACTCACGTCTTTTCAACGATATTGGTTTCTGATTAATAGCCAATGCATTGGCCGACAGGAGCGGTTACCTCGGGCAGAAACACAAAGAAGTCCCTACCTCAACCGCCAGCATCCGAGCTTGTCGCATGCTGTAAAAATTCCCTTGCTCCAGACACGCCAACGCGGGAGCAAGCTCCCGCGCGGCGACATCCTACCAGTCACCGCTTATGCACGGTTAACCGGCCGACCAACAAGCTGATTACTTGTTGTCTTTAACTTCTTCGAACTCAGCGTCGACAACGTCGTCCGCTTTTTCAGCCGAATCAGCTGGCTTGGCCGCTGCGTCTGCCGGGTTCGCTTGCTCAGCGTACATTTTCTGTGCGACTGGAGCAGACACCTTGGACAGCTCTTCAACCTTGGCTTCGATAGCGGCTTTGTCGTCGCCTTTAACAGCGGCTTCCAATGCGACTACTGCAGCTTCGATTGCAGTTTTCTCTTCCTCGGTCACTTTATCGCCAGCATCGACGATCATTTTACGAGTCGAGTGAACCAGTGCGTCGCCTTGGTTACGCGCAGCTGCCAGCTCTTCGAACTTACGGTCTTCTTCAGCGTTGACTTCAGCGTCACGAACCATCTGAGCAATTTCGTCCTCGGACAGACCCGAGTTCGCCTTGATCACGATGGACTGGGACTTGCCAGTCGCCTTGTCTTTCGCGCTGACGTTCAAGATACCGTTAGCGTCGATATCGAAGGTTACTTCGATCTGAGGCACGCCACGTGGAGCGGGTGGAATGTCCGCTAGGTCGAACTTGCCCAACGACTTGTTCTGAGCCGCTTGCTTACGCTCACCTTGCAGGACGTGAATAGTCACAGCGCCCTGATTGTCGTCAGCCGTCGAGAACACTTGCGATTTCTTGGTAGGAATCGTGGTGTTTTTCTCGATCAGAGCAGTCATCACGCCGCCCATGGTTTCGATACCCAGAGTCAGCGGGCTCACGTCCAGCAGCAGAACGTCTTTAACGTCACCGGCCAATACCGCGCCCTGGATAGCAGCACCCATGGCAACCGCTTCGTCCGGGTTCACGTCTTTACGTGCTTCTTTACCGAAGAACTCAGTCACCAGCTTCTGAACCAGTGGCATACGGGTCTGACCACCGACCAGAATCACGTCGTTGATCGAGCCAACGTCGATACCTGCGTCTTTCAGCGCAATACGGCAAGGTTCGATAGTGCGTTGAACCAGGTCTTCAACCAGCGATTCCAGCTTGGCCCGCGAGATTTTCACGTTCAAGTGTTTAGGACCGGTCGCGTCTGCAGTGATGTACGGCAGGTTCACGTCAGTCGACTGGCTCGAAGACAGCTCGATTTTTGCTTTTTCTGCAGCTTCTTTCAGACGCTGCATCGCCAGCGGGTCACCTTTAAGGTTCATGCCGGTTTCTTTCTTGAACTCGTCAACCAGGTAGTCGATCAGACGAATGTCAAAGTCTTCACCACCCAGGAACGTGTCACCGTTGGTCGCCAACACTTCAAACTGGTGTTCGCCATCAACTTCAGCAATTTCGATCACCGACACGTCGAAAGTACCGCCACCCAAGTCATAAACGATGACAGTGTGGTCGCCTTTCGCTTTGTCCATACCGTAAGCCAGAGCAGCTGCGGTTGGTTCGTTGATGATGCGTTTTACGTCCAGACCCGCGATACGGCCGGCGTCTTTGGTCGCCTGGCGCTGGCTGTCGTTGAAGTAAGCAGGCACGGTGATAACCGCTTCAGTCACTGCTTCGCCGAGGTAGTCTTCGGCGGTTTTCTTCATTTTCTTCAGAATTTCGGCCGAGATTTGTGGCGGAGCCATTTTCTGGCCGTTCACTTCAACCCACGCATCGCCATTGTCTGCCTTGACGATTTTGTAAGGGACCATCTGAATGTCTTTCTGTACAACTTCTTCGTCAAAACGACGACCGATCAGACGCTTCACCGCGTACAGGGTGTTATGCGGATTGGTCACTGCCTGACGCTTGGCCGACTGGCCAACCAGAATTTCGCCATCGTTGGCGTACGCAATGATCGACGGCGTGGTACGCGCGCCTTCAGCGTTTTCGATAACTTTTGCTTTACCGTTTTCAAGAACCGACACGCACGAGTTGGTGGTCCCGAGGTCGATACCAATAATTTTGCCCATCTTCACTCTCCCTAAATTTGAATTTTTTTGCCGTAGCAGTAATGACCAACTACGGCATTTCTAAACGCATGACATCTAAATGGGGGCCTTGCGGCCGATTTCAAGCCTGCTCGTCAATCGATGGCGAAACCGGCGCTGGCGCCTTGCTGACTACGACCATAGCCGGGCGCAGTAAGCGACCATTGAGCTGATACCCTTTTTGAAACACCTTGAGCACACTGTTTGGCTCCAGGTCAGCGCTTTCCTGCATGGCCATTGCCTGATGGTGCTCGGCATTGAAGGGTTCGCCGTGCGGATCGATCGCTTCCAGGTGATAACGCTTCAGGGTGTCCTGGAACATTTTCAGCGTCAGCTCGATCCCTTCACGCATTGGGCGAATGCTTTCGTCGTCCGGACTGGACAGCTCAAGGCCGCGTTCCAGACTGTCGATCACCGGCAACAGGTCGCCAGCAAATTTTTCCAATGCAAATTTGTGTGCTTTTTCAACGTCCTGTTCGGCACGACGGCGAACGTTCTGCACATCAGCAGCCACTCGCAAAGCTTGATCGTTAGCTGCCGCCAGTTGCTCTTCGAGCTCCTGCACACGTGCCACCAGATCTACGCCTGCAACATCAGCAGCCTGATTAGCGTCTTGGTTCTGCGTATCCATAGTCTGTTCGTCTGCCATAGATTTCTCCTTTCAAACTTCGTCCGCGAGCTCGACTCGCGCTTCTGTCTCGGTATATGGGGCCGCAATTTTCAGGTTCAAGAGTCAAAAAGCACTAACAATCGCCTTTTAATGCCCTGGTGCACCCCACACCTCCATTCAAAACAGCCTAAAAAAGCCTTGATGCCAAGCAAATAGAACTAAGCACAGCCATTGTCAGCACGAAACAAAACACTGTATAAATAACCAGACATTACGTTTTGGAGCCGCTCCCATGCTGGTGCACCTGTCCGTTCATAACTACGCCATCGTTGAACATCTCGATCTAGAGCTGGATCGCGGTATGAGTGTAATCACTGGTGAGACCGGCGCAGGCAAATCGATCATGCTCGATGCACTGGGCCTGACCTTAGGTGACCGCGCAGACAACGGGGTGGTTCGCCCCGGCGCTGAAAAAGCCGACATTCTGGCCACCTTCGATCTGCAGGACATTCCTGAAGCGCGGGCCTGGCTGGCCGAACGCGACCTTGAGTGCGATGGCCCGTGCATCTTGCGCCGCGTCATCACTGCCGAAGGCCGATCGCGCGGCTACATCAATGGCACGCCATGCCCCCAAGGCGACCTCAAGGCTTTGGGCGAGCTGCTGATCGACATTCACAGCCAGCATGAACACCAATCGCTGCTCAAGCCCGACACCCACCGCCGCCTGCTCGACGAATACGCAGGCGCCACCGACCTCGCTCGTCAGGTGCAACTGGCCGCACAACGCTGGCGCCAAACCCGCCAGGAGCTGGAACACCTGTCCAATTCGGGTGATGAACAGCGCGCACGCCATCAGCTACTGAGCTACCAGATCGAAGAACTCGAAACCTTGTCGCTCGGTGAACACGAGCTGGAAGAACTGGAGCAGGAACACAAAAACCTGACCAACGCCGAAAACTTGCTGACTATTTGCCGCCAGGTGGTTGAACAGTGCAGCGAAAACGACTCCGGCAACGTGCTCAATGCTCTGACCGTCAGCCTGAACCGTCTGGCGAGCATCCATAACAATACCGGCTCATTGAACGAAGCCACCGACCTGCTGGCCAGCGCACAAATTCAGGTCGAAGAAGCCGTGGGCGAACTCAATCGCTTCATTGATCACTTTGATGCCGACCCGGGTCGCCTGCAGTACCTCGAAGAACGGCTCGACACCATTTACTCGCTGGCGCGCAAACACCGCGTGCAGCCAACCGAAGTCGCCGCACTGCAACAGCGCCTGCTCGATGAGCTCGAAACCCTGAACGCCAACGATGAAAACATTGAACGCTTGACCCATGAACTGGCGTCTTACGCACGCCACTATCAAGAGTGCGCCCGCGAGTTGAGCGATCTGCGCAGCCATGCCGCCACCCGCCTGGGCAGCGCGGTAGAAGAAGAAATCCAGCGTTTGGGCATGCCGGGCGGTCGTTTTGTGATCGAACTGCGCCCAATGAGCAGCAGCGACCCCATGCCTCACGGCCTTGAACACGTAGAGCTGCTGGTCAGTGCAAACCCCGGCCAACCCCTCAAAGCGCTAGCCAAAGTGGCGTCGGGCGGTGAACTGTCGCGTATCAGCCTGGCCATCCAGGTCATCACCGCGCAGACCTCACGCGTCCCCACCTTGGTATTCGACGAAGTGGACGTGGGCATTGGTGGCCCAACCGCCGAGATCGTGGGCCAGCTTTTGCGCCGCCTTGGCGAGCGCGGTCAAGTGCTGACGGTTACTCACCTGCCGCAAGTGGCAGCGCAGTGCCATCAACATCTATTTGTGCACAAGGTGCGCGAAAGCGAGACAACCCGTACCGCCGTCTCAAAATTGAGCAAAAAAGAGCGCGTAGAAGAAGTGGCGCGCATGCTCGGCGGCATCGACCTGACCAAAGAATCGTTGGCTCACGCCAAGAAAATGGTCGTCACTGCGAAGAATTTGGCCGCTTAGCGACGAACGGTCATAAAAAATTACATTTCAGACAGCACGAAGGCGACTCAGAGGTCGCCTTCGATCGTTTCGCGAACCGAAATTCGCGCGACATGCTTATTTACCTGACTTGCGTACGTACAGCACCAGGTTGTGATCCACCAACTCAAAGCCATGTTTAGTGGCAATGGCGTGCTGCAGCTTTTCGATCTCTTCGTCGAAAAACTCAATCACTTCACCGCTGTCCACGTTGACCATATGGTCGTGGTGGCCACCGTCGGCATCAGCCAGTTCAAAGACCGCATGACCACCATCAAAATTGTGGCGGATCACCAGCCCTGCTGACTCAAACTGGGTCAACACACGGTAAACCGTGGCCAGACCGACGTCCTCGCCCGCGTTCATAAGTGCCTTGTAAACATCCTCGGCGCTCATGTGACGCTGATCAGCAGAGTCAAGCATTTGTAGAATTTTGACTCGTGGCAGAGTCACCTTAAGTCCGGCCTTACGTAGTTCGCTATTTTCAACCATGGTTAGCTTTCTCGCGGAAGCGGCTTCGCAGCTTCTCTTAATACGGGTATGATCGGCGTTTACGTTGTCCCAGCCAAGATAGTGGAAGTCGCCCACCGATGCAAAACACCAAGCTCTTGCTAACCAGTTTCACCTTTGTGGGACTGCTCGCACTCGCCGGTTGTTCATTCCCCGGGGTTTACAAAATCGACATCCAACAGGGCAATGTCGTCACGCAGGACATGATAAACCAGTTGCGCCCGGGAATGACCCGTCGGCAAGTGAAGTTTATTATGGGTAACGCCCTGCTGACCGATACATTCCACCCTGATCGCTGGGATTATTTGTATAGCCTGCAGCCAGGCGGCGGTGAACGCCAACAAGAACGCATCAGTGTGTTCTTCAACCAGAACGATCAGCTCGTCAGCCTGTCAGGCGATTTCAAGCCGGGCGTGAGCCGCGACGAGGCGATTCTGGGCAAAGAAGGGTCGACCGAGGTGATCTCACCGACGGATCCGGCACCAGAACCTGCCGAGAAGAGCGAAGTGCCGGCCAAGCCGGGCTCGTTGCTTGATCAAATCCAGAAAGACGTCGACGGCGTTAAAACTGTACCCGTCCCGACGCCTACACCGCTGGACACCCGCGACCAATAATCGCGCGTTGCAAAAAAGCCCGGCATGCCGGGCTTTTTGTTGTCTGCGCTAAAAAATCGACTTACAGCCCGCTCAATCGCTTGGCCTCGGCCGCTTTGGCAGCACGCTGGCGGCGGATCTCTTTGGGGTCAGCCAACAGCGGTCGGTATATTTCGATCCGCTCACCGGCCTGCACCACGCGCACCTGCGGGTCCATGACCTGCTTGCCAAAGATCCCCACAGGGCAATGCTCCAGGTCCAGCTCAGGAAACGCCCGGCCAATCCCTGACGCCAGCACCGCCGCGCGCAACGTTGTGCCCTCAGGAACCGTCAGCACCAGCAATTGCTGACGCTCAACCGCCGCGTAAACCACTTCAATCGCTATCACAGACTCAGCCATACAGCTGCTTGGCGCGCTGGCAAAACGCATCGACCAAGGTATTGGCTGCCTGATTAAACAGGGGCCCCAAGGTCGCCTTAACGATTGCACCGGCGTAATCAAAGGTCATGTCCAGGCTGATTTTGCAGGCTTTCTCGCCCAACGGCTTGAACACCCAGAGACCGTGCAGCTTGGTGAACGGGCCTTCTTCCAGGTTCATCTCAATCGACTGCCCCGGCGTCAACGTGTTGCGTGTAACAAAGTGCTGGCTCAAGCCGCCTTTGGCCACGCCCAGACTGGCGCGCATTAGCGACTCGGTGCTTTCGATAATCTCGGCCGATGAACACCACGGCAAAAACTCCGGATAACGCGCCACGTCGTTAACCAGGTCATACAAAGCCTGCGCCGGATACGGCAGCAAGGCGGAACGTTGGATATGGGTAGTCATGTCAGCGTTAATTCCACAGCTGGGCGGCAAACACCCTCAGGGTGCCAAGTGGCGCCGCATAAGCGCATCAAGAAAACAATCAGGACGAACAAGGGCAGCATGATACGCGAGGTAAGAAAATTACGCCCAAGCACTCAAAAATGAGGGCGTATTGTCCGGGAATCAAACTACGTGCTCAAGCACACAGGTTGACCGTAGCCGACTTGCTCGCAACTGCCTATAATGCCGCCCCTATGGCTAAACAGAAGAAGCACCCCACAGGGACCATCGCGCAGAATAAAAAAGCGCGACACGATTACTTCATCGAACATCGGTTCGAGGCTGGTCTGGTCCTGGCCGGCTGGGAAGTAAAAAGTCTGCGTGCAGGCAAGGCACAGCTGGTCGACAGCTACGTGCTCCTCAAAGACGGCGAAGCCTGGTTGCTCGGCAGCCACATCTCGCCGCTGACGACCGCCAGCACGCACGTTATCGCCGACCCGGTGCGCAGCCGCAAACTGCTGCTTAACAAGCGCGAGCTTGAAAAGCTGGCCGCCGCTGTGCAGCAAAAGGGTTACGCGTGCGTCTGCCTCTCGCTTTACTGGAGCAAGCACTTGATCAAGTGCGAAATTGCCCTGGGTAAAGGCAAGAAGGAATACGACAAGCGCCATACCGAGCGTGAGCGCGACTCTGATCGCGAGCTGCAACGCGCGGTGCGCAACAAGGGCAAGGACGACTAGTTCCAGGCCTTGTACCTGTAGGAGCGAGCTTGCCTCGCGATCGTTTGATGTTTAAAAGATCGCGAGGCAAGCTCGCTCCTACAGGTCATTCACAACCCATTACGTCGCTCTGCCCGCGCCACGCGCTGAACTTCCTGACGTACCTCCTCCAACACTTCCTGCACGTACATGAGATGGCGGCTCGCAACGCCCCGCGCATCCTCAGCCCGACCTTCCACAATCGCCAGATACAACTCGCGGTGCTGATCAATCAGCATGTCGCGCGTTTCGCTGCGCTGTTTGTACATGCCGCCAATGTTGGTCACCACGTTGCGCTTGAGCAAATCGAATAACCCGCGAATCGTGTGCAACAACACCGCGTTGTGGCTCGCCTCGGCAATCGCCAGGTGAAAGTTGGCATCGGCCTCCCCTTCCTCGGCCCGGCTCACCTCATCCACCCGCGTATAGCAATCTTGCAACCGCTCAAAGGCAAACCTCAGCCGCTCACGGTCCATCTCGGTCGCACGCAATGCTGCGTAATACGCGCAGGACGCCTCCAGGGTATGGCGAAACTCCAGCAAATCGCGCTGTGCCTCCGGGTTGCTTTCGAGCAATTGCAGCAACGGATCACTGAAGGTCGAGCCCAGCGACGTCGCCACATAGTTGCCACCGCCCTGGCGGCTGATCAGCAAACCTTTGGCCACCAACTTTTGAATCGCTTCACGCAACGACGGGCGCGACACCCCAAACTGCTCCGCCAGCGCACGCTCGGCCGGTAAGCGCTCACCGGCCTTCAACGTGCCCTCAAGGATCATGCCCTCAAGCTGCTCGACAATATCGTCCGACAAACGGCGCTGACGGATTTGACCAAACCCCATAACTGCTCTCCACGCACCCGACCACGCGCCGGGCCCACTATTCTCGCCGATTGGCGCTCGCCAAACACCTATCAGAAAAACCGCCTTTTACCCCATCAGTTGCCCAGGCAACGAACAACGCGACGAAAGATTAAGTAGCGGCAAATTGACACACGCCATACAAGGCTTTTAACCTAGCCCACAGCGATTGTAAATTGGTATTACCAATTACCCAAATGCAGTCAGCAGCATCGACCAATAACAATTAGGGGCCACCCCATATGCAAACCTGGCAACAGCTTTACAGCCCGCTCGGCAGCCTCGGCTTGTCCGCACTCGCGGCCGTTATCCCGATTGTGTTTTTCTTCCTGGCCTTGGCTGTGTTCCGTCTCAAAGGGCACGTGGCTGGCAGCATTACCCTTGCCCTGTCGATTCTGGTGGCGATCTTCGCCTTCCAGATGCCGGTCGACATGGCGATTGCCGCCGCAGGGTATGGATTTGCTTATGGCCTCTGGCCGATTGCCTGGATCATCGTTGCCGCGGTGTTCCTCTACAAACTGACCGTCAAAAGCGGCCAGTTCGAAATCATCCGCAGCTCCGTCCTGTCGATTACCGATGACCAGCGCCTGCAAGTGCTGCTGATCGGCTTCTGCTTCGGTGCGTTTCTGGAAGGCGCAGCCGGTTTCGGTGCTCCGGTAGCGATTACCGCGGCCCTGCTCGTAGGCCTCGGCTTCAACCCGCTGTACGCTGCTGGCCTGTGCCTGATCGCCAACACCGCCCCGGTTGCCTTCGGCGCCCTCGGCATCCCGATCATCGTGGCGGGCCAGGTCACAGGCATCGATGCGTTCAAGATCGGCGCCATGGCCGGTCGCCAACTGCCGCTGCTGTCGCTGTTCGTACCGTTCTGGCTGGTCTTCATGATGGACGGCCTGCGCGGCGTGCGTGAAACCTGGCCCGCAGCACTGGTGGCCGGCTTGAGCTTCGCCGTCACTCAGTACTTCACCTCCAACTACATTGGCCCAGAACTGCCGGACATCACCTCGGCACTGGCCAGCCTGATCAGCCTGACCCTGTTCCTGAAAGTGTGGCAGCCAAAACGCACCGCCGGCGCGCAGATTCCGGGCGTGAGCTCTGACGTTGTTGTTACCGCCAGCGCAGGCGGCTTTGGCAAACCAAGCAACTTGATGGTTTCGCCTTACAGCCTGATGCAAATCCTCAAGGCCTGGTCGCCGTTCCTGATCCTGACTGTGCTGGTCACCATCTGGACCCTCAAACCGTTCAAGGCCCTGTTCTCGCCAGGCGGTTCGATGTACGGCTGGGTGTTCAACTTCGCGATCCCGCACCTTGATCAACTGGTGATCAAAACCGCGCCGATCGTCAACGCGCCAACCGCCATTGCCGCCGTGTTCAAACTGGACCCGATTTCAGCCACCGGCACCGCGATTTTCTTCTCGGCGCTGATCTCGATGCTGATCCTGAAAATCGACATCAAAACCGGTCTGACCACTTTCAAAGAGACCCTCTACGAGCTGCGCTGGCCGATCCTGTCCATCGGCATGGTGCTGGCCTTTGCCTTCGTGACCAACTACTCGGGCATGTCCTCCACCATGGCCCTGGTACTGGCGGGTACGGGCGCTGCGTTCCCGTTCTTCTCGCCGTTCCTCGGCTGGCTGGGCGTGTTCCTGACCGGCTCCGACACCTCGTCGAACGCCCTGTTCAGCTCGTTGCAAGCCACCACCGCGCACCAGATCGGCGTCAGCGACACCCTTATGGTGGCCGCCAACACCAGCGGTGGCGTGACCGGCAAAATGATCTCGCCACAATCCATCGCCGTCGCCTGTGCGGCAACCGGCCTGGTGGGCAAAGAGTCCGACCTGTTCCGCTTCACCCTCAAACACAGCCTGTTTTTCGCCACCATCGTTGGCCTGATCACGCTCGCCCAGGCGTACTGGTTCACCGGCATGCTGGTGCATTAAGCAATAGGGCTATGGTGACACCACGTTAAAAGCGCCGGGGCACGTCCCCGGCGCCCACACTTTATTACCCGGTCTGCCTCGCGGCTGAAGAGGGTTTTCAGCCGCTACCGTGGATCTATAACCGGGACCACCCGGAGACGCCTGATGAGCGAGCTTTTTTACAACGCCGTGCCCAACGCGACCCGTGTCGCCCCACCCCTTCCGACCCCGCGCCATTACCCTGCGCACAAACCCCGCAAGGTCTACCTGTTCGGCACCTGCGTCGTCGACCTGTTCTTCCCCGAAGCCGGGATGGACGCGATCCACCTGATCGAACGCGAAGGCATCGACGTGGACTACCCGCAAGGCCAAAGCTGCTGCGGGCAACCGGCCTACACCTCGGGTTACACCGACCAGGCCCGCAAAGTTGCCCGCGCACAATTGGCGCTGTTTGCCGAAGATTACCCCGTGGTCGTGCCCTCCGGCTCCTGCGCCGGCATGCTGCGCGAACACTACGAAGACCTGTTCAAAGACGAGCCAGACACCTTGAAAAAGGTCCACGCCCTGGCCGAACGCACCTTTGAACTCACCGAATTTTTGCTGTTCGTGTGCAAAGTGCAGTTCAAGGACAGCGGCGCTCCGATCAAAGTCGCGCTGCACACCTCTTGCTCTGCCCGCCGAGAAATGAACACCCACCTGCACGGCCGCGAAATGCTCGCGCAACTGGGCAATGTTGAGCGCATCGACCACAGCCATGAAAGTGAATGCTGCGGCTTTGGTGGGACATTCAGCGTGCGCCTGCCTGATATTTCCGGGGCCATGGTCGCCGACAAGACCCGCGCCCTGATTGAAACCGGCGCACACCAAGTACTGGCCGCCGACTGCGGCTGCCTGATGAACATCAACGGCTCCCTCGAAAAGCAGCAAAAAGCCCTGCGCGGTCAGCATCTGGCCAGCTTCCTGTGGCAGCGCACCGGGGGTGCACAATGAGTGCGTTGATCCCTGCTGTTGTCATCGAAGACTTCCGCGAGCGCGCCCACGAGGCATTGGCCGACAAACAATTGCGAAATAACTTTCGCAACGCCATGGACTCGCTGATGACCAAACGCGCGGTGTCCTTCAGCGATGCCCACGAACGCGAGCATTTGCGTGCGCTGGGCAATGCCGTCCGGGCCCGTGCCCTGTCCAAACTGCCTGACCTGCTGGAACGCCTCGAAACCAACCTGACCCGCAACGGTGTGCACGTGCACTGGGCTGAAACCGTCGAGCAGGCCAATGACATCGTGCTCTCGATTGCCCGCCGCCGTGCCGCCAAGCAAGTCATCAAAGGCAAGTCGATGGTCAGCGAAGAGATGGAAATGAACCACGTGCTCGGCGCTCAAGGCATCGAATGCCTTGAGTCCGACATGGGCGAGTACATTGTTCAGCTCGACAACGAGAAACCGTCCCACATCATCATGCCCGCGATCCACAAGAACGCCGGGCAAGTGGCCGACCTGTTCCACAACAAGCTCGGCGTTGAATACACCAAAGACGTCGACCAACTGATCCAGATCGGTCGTCGCGTGCTGCGCCAAAAGTTTTTCGAAGCCGACATCGGCGTGTCCGGCGTCAACTTCGCCGTGGCCGAAACCGGCACCCTGCTGCTGGTCGAAAACGAAGGCAACGGGCGCATGTCGACCACCGTGCCGCCGGTACACATTGCCGTCACCGGCATCGAGAAAGTGGTCGAAAACCTGCGTGACGTTGTACCGCTGGTGTCATTGCTGACCCGCTCGGCACTCGGCCAACCGATCACCACCTACGTCAACATGATCTCCGGCCCACGCAAACCCGGCGAACTCGACGGCCCCGAAGAAGTCCACCTGGTGCTGCTCGACAACGGTCGCAGCCAGGCGTTTGCTGACAGCGAACTGCGCCAAACCCTCAACTGCATTCGCTGCGGTGCCTGCATGAACCACTGCCCGGTGTACACCCGCATCGGCGGTCATGCCTACGGCGAGGTGTACCCCGGCCCGATTGGCGCAATCATCACCCCGCACATGGTCGGCCTGGGCAAAGTCCCGGATCACCCCAGCGCTTCGTCGTTGTGCGGCGCCTGTGGCGAAGTGTGCCCGGTAAAAATTCCGATCCCGGCGTTGTTGCGTCGCCTACGCGAAGAGAACGTTAAATCGCCCGATGCCGTACCACGCATCATGCGCGGCCAAGGCAGCAAGTACTCTCGCAAAGAGCGCCTCATGTGGAACCTGTGGGCCAAGCTCAACAGCTCGCCCGCGCTCTACCGCGTGTTCGTCAAAGCCGCCACCCGCCTGCGCGGGCTAACACCCAACAACGTAGGCCCGTGGACCCAGAACCACAGCGCCCCTAAACCCGCCGCCCGCTCGCTGCACGACATGGCCCGCGAACACATGGCGAAAAAGTCGGGAGCCTCGCGATGAGCGCCAAGCAAAACATCCTCAACAAACTGCGTAAAAGCCTCACAGGCACCACACCCGTGCCTGACAACTTCGACGAAGTATTAGTGACAGAACCGTGGACCTACACCCCGGAGCAGCGCATCCCGCAACTGCGTAAGTTGATGGAAGCCGTGCACACCGAAATCCACCTCACCACCGAAGCCGACTGGCCCGCCCTGCTGGCGCAATTGGTCTGTGACCGTCAATTGCCAAGCCTGCTGATCGCCCCAACCACCGCGCACGGGCAGAAAGTGACGGCACATTGGGCACAAAACCCTGCGCTGCCGCCACTCAAAGCCTACGACCGCCCCGTGGAAGAATGGAAAGCCGAGCTGTTCAATGACACCCCGGCCAGCTTCACCACCACCTTGGGCGCGATTGCCGCCACCGGCAGCTTGATCCTCTGGCCAACGCCAGAAGAACCGCGCCTGATGAGCCTGGTACCGCCGGTGCATTTTGCGTTGCTCAAGGCCAGCCAAATCCGCGACAACTTTTATTCAGTGCAGCGTGAAATGAACTGGACCGCCGGCATGCCGACTAACGCATTGCTGGTGTCTGGCCCGTCAAAAACCGCTGACATCGAACAAGTACTGGCCTACGGCGCCCACGGCCCGAAAGACCTGGTGGTATTAATTCTGGAGGACGCATGAGCCTGCCTGCGACGTTTACCCGTGATGCCGAGCGGCTGATCCCCGACGACCGCCGCTTCACCGACCCGCTTTCCACCCTGGCTTTCGGCACCGACGCGAGCTTTTACCGGCTGATCCCGCAACTGGTGATCCGCGTCGAATCTGAAGACGAAGTGGTTGAACTGCTCAACCTCGCCCGTCGCGACCAGGTACCCGTCACCTTCCGCGCCGCAGGCACCAGCCTGTCAGGCCAGGCCATCAGCGATTCAGTGCTGATCGTACTCGGCGACAACTGGAACGGCAAAGTCATTCGCGAGCAAGGCGCGCAAATCCGCCTGCAACCGGGGGTCATCGGCGCGCAAGCCAACGCCTGGCTAGCCCCGTTCGGCCGCAAAATCGGCCCCGACCCGGCCTCGATCAACGCCTGCAAAATCGGCGGCATCGTCGCCAACAACGCCAGCGGCATGTGCTGCGGCACTGCGCAAAACACCTACCACACCCTGGCCGGTATCCGCGTGGTACTGGCAGACGGCACCCGGGTAGACACCGAAGACGCGGCCAACATCGCCGCCTTTCGTCAAAGCCACAGCGCCCTGCTCGACCAATTGGCGACATTGGCCCGCGAGACCCGCGCCAATGCTGAATTGGCTGCAAAAATCCGCCACAAATACCGTCTGAAAAACACCACGGGCCTGTCACTCAACGCCCTGGTCGACTTCGATGACCCGCTGGATATCCTCAGCCACTTGCTGGTCGGCAGCGAAGGCACCCTAGGCTTTATCAGCTCGGTGACCTACGACACCGTCATCGACCACCCGAACAAAGCCTCGGCGCTGATCGTCTTCCCCGACGTCGAGACCTGCTGCAACGCGGTCACCGTGCTGAAAAGCCAGCCCGTGTCAGCCGTCGAACTGCTCGACCGCCGCAGCCTGCGCTCGGTGCAAGACAAACCCGGCATGCCCGCGTTCGTTAAAGAACTGTCGGCCAATGCCTGCGCCCTGCTGATTGAGTCCCGCGCGGCCAGCCAAACCTTACTGCACGAACAACTGGCGCAGATCATGGCGTCGCTGGCCGACTTTGCGGTCGAGAAACAAGTCGACTTCACCGAAAACCCCGGCGAAAACGCCAAGCTCTGGGCGATTCGCAAAGACACCTTCCCGGCTGTCGGCGCGGTGCGCAAAACCGGCACCACGGTGATCATCGAAGACGTGACCTTCCCGGTCGAGCAACTGGCCATCGGCGTCAACCGCCTCATCGAGCTGTTCGACAAACACCACTACGACGAAGCGATCCTGTTCGGCCACGCCCTGGAAGGCAACCTGCACTTTGTATTCACACAGGGCTTTAACAACCCCGAAGAAGTCGCCCGTTACCAAGCATTTATGGACGACGTGGCGCAGCTCATCGCCGTGGAGTTTGGCGGCTCGCTCAAGGCCGAACACGGCACCGGGCGCAACATGGCGCCGTTTGTTGAGCTGGAATGGGGCAGCGACGCCTATCAATTGATGTGGGCACTCAAGCGTTTGCTCGACCCGCAAGGCATCCTCAACCCCGACGTGGTGCTCAGCGAAGACCCGCACATCCATCTTAAAAACCTCAAGCCGATGCCGGCCGCCGACGAGATTGTGGATAAGTGCATCGAGTGCGGTTTTTGTGAGCCGGTGTGTCCTTCTAAAGGCCTGACCCTCAGCCCACGGCAACGGATTGTGATCTGGCGTGACATTCAGGCCAAAAAGCGCGCCGGGGTCGACACCCGCGAGCTGGAAAAAGCCTACGCCTACCAAGGCATCGACACCTGCGCCGCCACCGGTTTGTGCGCCCAGCGTTGCCCGGTGGGCATCAACACCGGCGAACTGGTGAAAAAACTGCGCGCGCGCAGCGCCAACCACCTCAAAGCCGCCGACCTGCTGGGCAACCACTTTGCAACCACGCTGCAAGGCGCGCGCTTCACCCTGCACGTGGCCAATGGCGCACGCATCCTGCTGGGCGCGCCGCGCCTGGGCAAAATCTCGGCAGCCCTGACCAAAGCCAGCAAAGGCCGCGTGCCGCTCTGGACCAACGCCATGCCGCAACCCGAGCGGGCGATACGCTTCAGCCCGCCGGTTAAAGATGCCCGCCCGCGGGTGGTGTATTTGGCGGCCTGCGTGTCCCGCGTCATGGGCCCGGCGGCGGGCGACAAAGAGCAAACCTCGTTGCTCGACAAAACCCGCAGCCTGCTGGAAAAAGCCGGTTACCAAGTGGTCTTTCCCGAGAACATGGACAGCCTGTGCTGCGGCCAGCCGTTTGCCTCCAAGGGCTACAACGAACAGGCCGAACACAAACGCCAGGAACTCATCGGCGCCTTGCTGCACGCCAGCCGTGGCGGGGTCGACCCCATTTACTGCGACACCAGCCCCTGCACCCTGCGCCTGGTCCAGGACCTGGGCGAAACCCGCCTCGACCTCTACGACCCGGTGCGCTTCATCCGCACCCACCTTGTGGATAAGTTGAACTTCACCCCACAAACCGCCCCCATCGCCGTGCATGTCACCTGCAGCACCCAGCACCTGGGCGAAAGCCAGGCGCTGATCGACATCGCACGGCTGTGCAGCACCGACGTGGTGATACCGGAGGGGATACATTGCTGCGGCTTTGCGGGCGACAAAGGCTTTACCACCCCCGAGCTGAACGCCCACTCACTGCGCACCTTAAAAGACGCCGTGCAGCATTGCAGCGAAGGGATATCGACCAGCCGCACGTGTGAAATAGGCCTGAGCCAACATGGCGGCATCGACTACCACGGCCTGGTCTACCTGGTAGACCGCGTCAGCACCGCTCGTAATCTTTGACCTACAAAAACCGCGATTAATCTTTACACCTGAAAACGCGCCTGCTTGCACTCAGGCGCGTGCTGCTCTAGTGCGTCGTCAACCCATCCAGCGACTTATCCACATACGCTTTGGCCAACTCCACCAAATGCATGCTCGACAACACCAAGCTGTGCGCATGCCCGCTCAAACCATTCCCCGCCTCACACGCCGAAGCACCCGCGCAGCGCAACAAGTCTGACGCTTGGGCCAAAGCCGCTTCTACATTGACGTTGTCGGGTATGGCATACGTGGCCTGATCCACGTGCCGTGGAGGCTTATGGTCGTGCAGGTAGTAATTGAGGGCGCGCTCGGTGGCCGCGCGGTCTAACGACAGTGCATCGCACTGAACAGCCTCTTGCGAGGGTAAGGCAGGTGGATCGGGGACAATCTTTTTCATAGTGCTCTCCAAGTTTAGGGAGCTGCCTTAAATCGCGACTAACGATGGGGAGGCAGCCGTACGCAGGTTAGTCGACCGGCAAACTTGGAAACCGGCGCACTCGAAAGTGCCCTGCGCACGGCCACCATAAAACGCAGGCCCTAGAAAAGGGCCTCGTAGAGGTAGCGCCTTGCGCCAAGTTTACAAGCCGGGCGACTAAACCCGACCGCTGATGTGCAGCGATGGGCCGAGACTATCCCCCGAACTGGACAGGCGCAAGCGAACGAGAGTGTCTAGGAAGTTTCATAAGAAGGAAAGGGATCGGGCCTACGAACCGCCTGAAAACGCCCCCTTTTTGGGCACAAAAAAATTCATCAAATACTGGCCAAACGCAGGCAGAACTCCAGAGCGTGGCTATAGTCAATTAGCTTGAACCCTAATGATTGGGGCCTATAACCGAGCCCGGAGCCACCGGGCCTTACTGTGCAAAAGGAGCTTGACCCTATGAAACGTACCGCATTGGCTGGTCTGTTTGTATCCGCTGCAATGTTGGCCTCTCCGGTGTTTGCGGCAGATGACCTCTGCCAGATCAACCTGATAAAAATCGCCGATGCCCAAGCCACCCTTCTTGCCACCAGCGAAAACACCAAAGGCGACATCGACGCCATGGTCGAAAAAGCCAAAGGTGAACAAGCGGCGGGTAAAACAGAAGATTGCATCGCGACCACCACCCAAGCCCTGCAGAAACTGCAAAACCTCACCAAAGGCGGCGACGATAAGTAAGCCCTTGAGGTTGGCCTTCTGCGCCGAATTGGCGTAGACTGCGCAGCTTGCTGGTTACGGCCAGCAAGCATCGGGGCCGTTTAGGATTCGACGCCGGTTGCGAAACTCTAGGTGCATGCCGAGTTGGTAACAGAACTCGTAAATCCACTGTTGCAACTTCTTATAGTTGCCAATGACGAAACCTACGAGGGTCAAGCTCTCGCAGCGTAAGCTGCCTTAGCCATCCTCCTGGTACCTTCGGGTCCAGCAATCACTAGGGGATGCCTGTAAACCTGAAGTGATTGTCATATAGAACAGGATCGCCGTGCAGTACGTTGTGGACGAAGCGGCTAAAACTTACACAACTCGCCCAAAGCACCCTGCCCTTCGGGTCGCTGAGGGTTAACTTAATAGAAACGGCTAAGCATGTAGTACCGACAGCGGAGTACTGGCGGACGGGGGTTCAAATCCCCCCGGCTCCACCACTTGATCATCTAAAGACGTCCACGGACGTCTTTTTTTGTGCCTGAAACCCAGTAAATACAGGACTTTAGCGGCTATTGATGTCTCTCTAGCTTTTGGGAGTTCCAGAAGTTCTGGTATTCCAAACGGTATTCCAGCCCATCCGGTGGTAACCTCTGGAATACCAAATCAGTGTCTGAGGTAAATCTCATGCCTGCTCAAACCCTACGTCTCTCCGATCGACAGCTTAAGGGAGTCAAACCCGCGTCCAAGGACTACGTCCTCACCGACGGGGACGGTTTGCAACTCCGAGTACGCAGCAACGGCTCTCTGCTGTGGAATTTCAACTACCGTGAACCGGTGACTAAAAACCGAATTAACATGGGCTTGGGTACCTACCCAGAGCTTTCGCTGGCGAACGCCCGAAAGATGGCAGTGCAAGCCCGCGAGCTGCTCGCCCAAGGCATCGATCCGAAAGTGCAGCGCGATACGCTAAATGAGGCCAAGCGCGCAGAAACGGAACACACTTTCGAGAACGTAGCCACTGCCTGGTTCGAGCTTAAGAAAGACTCGGTCACGCCGGCCTACGCCGAGGATATTTGGCGGTCGCTCACGCTGCATGTGTTCCCCGATTTGAGGACGACGCCACTCACGAAAATCACCGCGCCGATGGTGATCGAGCTGCTTCGTCCAATCGAAGCGAAAGGCAGCCTAGAGACGGTTAAGCGCCTTAGTCAGCGGCTTAACGAGATCATGACCTACGGCGTAAACTCCGGCCTGATCTTCGCCAACCCACTCAGTGGCATCCGGGCGGTATTCAAGAAACCCAAGAAAGAGAACATGGCTGCGCTCTCGCCCGAAGAGCTACCCGAGCTCATGCTGGAACTCGCAAACGCCAGTATCAAACGCACGACCCGCTGCCTGATCGAATGGCAGTTGCATACCATGACTCGCCCTGCAGAAGCAGCGACCACTCGCTGGGCAGACATAGATTTTGAAAGACGTGTCTGGACCATCCCTCCGGAGCGGATGAAAAAGCGCCGCCCGCACAGCATCCCGTTAAGCGATCAAGCCATGGCATTGCTGGAGATACTCAAGTCCCATAGCGGTCATCGAGAGTATGTCTTCCCGGCAGACCGAAACCCACGCACTCACGCCAATAGCCAGACCGCCAACATGGCGTTGAAGCGCATGGGCTTTCAGGACCGCTTGGTCAGCCACGGCATGCGCTCAATGGCCAGCACCATCCTAAACGAGCATGGGTGGGATCCGGAACTGATCGAAGTCGCGCTGGCGCATGTCGATAAAGACGAGGTTCGAAGTGCCTACAACCGGGCAGATTACATCGAACGCCGGCGTCCGATGATGGCCTGGTGGAGTGAACATATCCAGAAGGCGGCCACCGGCAGCCTGTCGGCAGCCGCGATCAATCACACCAGAGACCTCAACGTCGTGCCGATACGCTGAGCATCCAGGGACTGGTGGTGCTGGCGAAAAACCCTGTAACCGAGTCGTGCAGCATGGCGACAGACTTCACGACTATCACCAGATTTCTCGCAAGCCTGCGCTCCTAAGTCAAAGTCCCTGAGTATGGGAAGGCTCTGCATTCCCATACTCAGGGACTCACGCTTAAATGATCTATCAGCCAGCCACGATTTGCGCCTTTCTGCGACGGATCAATTCTGCCGTTAACTCGTAGTAGTAGACGGTCGCAGGCGCTGAACAACGCAGAGAGTGTTCCAAAAACCATCTCACGTGCTTTTCCTTCCAGGACCAAGGAGTCGCGCAACCCCAGCGCTCACGAATCGCCTCTTGCATCTTTTCCGCTTGCCTGATGTGCCGCTGCCGAGTGGAATGCGCGCCTTTGAGCACCGGAGTCAGAAACAACGCCATATCGAACTCGGACCTCATCGCCGACCACCGATGTAGGCATTCACCACATCGATGCGACTATGTCCCAACTCATGGCTGATTTGCTGGCGGGCTCGTCGATCAAGCTCTCGATCTTCTCGATGGCCACGACCACCATTGACGGGGGCAGGGAAACCGGTCAGTTGCTCATAGCGCTCACAGGCGTACGCAGCCCGCAGTTCATGAAAGCCTTTCAATCCATGCTCATGCAGAATGTCCCGCGCAGGACGCACAACTGTCTGTAAGAAAACCTTGTAGCTTTCGTCGAGCGCTAATAGATTGCGGCTGCCCTTGGGTGAGGCCTCGTTCGCTCTATAGAGAGCATCGCGAACTTGATCCGTGATCTCGATCCAACGCGGCGCGGATGCGCCTGCTCGGCCGCCCTTGGTGCCGTCCTGGATGTTGATTTTGCCCAGTTTACGGGCCTCGCGTTGCAGTCGAGGCAGGTCCGCCAGGATCGCCTCACGCAGGCGCATACCGGTCTCCCGGGCCAGATGCACAATTGCGCTTACTCGCTGCTGGCCGTGCTCTGACAGCTTCTGTGCGATCTGCTCGACCTGTACACGGTCTTGGCCTTGCGGTGCCTCATTACACGCGCTTGAACGCTGCAGGCCCAGCACCTTACTCGGGCTTGGGATTTTGACGTAGTGATCACCGCGCAGCGCGGCCATCGTTCGGTTGACGCTGGACAGGCGGTTCTGCGCGGTGGCAACACCGACGTAGCCCTGATCCACCTGCTCACGCACGTGGGCGGCGTACCGCATGAGGATCTCGCGATCAATCTGTCGCGCATCATTGAGAATCGGACCTTCCTCCGATCGACACCAACGCACGAATGCCTGCCAGCGATCGCTATGGGCTTTGACGGTCGCAAAATGGCCGTCACCAAATAGATCTTTCAGGGCTTGCGGGCCGGCATAGCTGAGCTGGCGACCGAAGCCGAAATTACGCCCAGCTCGCTTACCGACCCGAGCCATTTTTCTGCTTCTGATCGACTGCAGCAAGCTCATACAAAAGGGCTCTCCAGTTCGCACTCACAACGTCTAGCTGGCCCCAATCAGTTGGGCGAAAGCACAGCGTGTTGTCGGTGACGTAGAGATACGCGCCCTCCTCTTTCAACCATTGGATAATGGCCGTGGTCGTGGTGATGGTTTTACGGAGGGTGGCGACTTCGGCGACAGCGGCGACAACCCTTGTTCTGCCAGGCTTTGAGCCTGGCGACAAAGTGGCGACACTGGCGGCGACAAACCGCGCTTTGGGCTCTTTTTGGCGTTGAGCCAGGTGATTGCGCAGTGCTTCATCAAGGTTGAACATGGCGCACCTCGAAGGTCTGGCCGTCAGTGATCAGCCATTGATGATCAATCAACTCGACCAACAGCTTGGTGGCATGACGGCTGCTCTTACGGGCAAAGCGGGGGCCGTTGCGATTTAGCTCTCGAACACTGAAACGCTTCCAACCCTTGAACTGTAGCCAGCGCAGCAACCGATCCGCCTCTTCCCTTACCCGGCACACTGGCTCCTGTTCGGTCAGCCGCTGAATCTCGGTGAGGTAGTACCCGATCAAGGTCGAGGCCCGCTGGATATGGTCGACCTCCACGGCACTGCTCTCCTCCACCACGGCCAAAATGCCAGCGACACGCAGCAGGTTATCGGCGGCCTTTGATCCGCTCGGCCGCACATTGGCCAGCTCCCCAAACTCACCCAACTGAGCCTCGATGGCATCATGCAAATCAATCCACCGACGGCGAGCCAGCGGACTGAGGCTCAGCGTTGAAAGCAACAAAGCGCCGTCAGGGGACAACGACCACGGCTGATGAAACAGGGCTGAAAGTCGGTGGTGATAGCGCTTCAGGGCAGCGTCTTTGGACAAGTCCACAGCCTGGTAGCTGCGTTGCCCGGCAAGGCTGGTGGGCCAGGTCATCAGGCAGCGACCAAGGATGCCTTGTCCCTGCAGCAAAGGATCGCTGAGCAACTGCATCGCCAAGTACGGTTGCAGCATCAAGTGCAGACTCAAGCGCCGGTCGTAAGCCCGCAAGCTTTCACCGGCCATAGAGCGAGCGCGATCTATCGGGCTGCCATCCCAGAGTGACGACAGGGTCGTGACCGCTTTCAAACGGTTATCCCGACTCATGGTGCTGCTGCCGAGGAATTGCCCACCTTCATCGCAGAACAGGCCCATGCTGGGCAGGTCATTGCAGAGACCCTTGATCAGAGCCTCGATAGTCGGATCCGTGGTAATCAACCTAGGGACCGAGGGCTCCTCCTCTACGAAGGCGCGGTTTGCGGAGTCAGGATCGCCAGGATTAATACGCTGAGCCTGTTTTTGTACGGCACGGTATCGAGCAAGTTGTTCGCGATAGCGTTGCCACTGCTCACGCTCCCATTGCCGTGCGGGCAGCAATGCACATCGATCTGCTGCCGTTTTACGATCACCGGACGCAGCCACCGTGATCAGGTACAGCGACAGAGGGTAATTTCTCCCGTCGAGCTGTAGACCCACATGACCTTGGGTGGCCAGCGCCGAAGCAGCCAAGACTGATTGTGCAGCCAGTGCCTGGGGTACGCCGATCACCTCGGCCATGCGCTCGACCGCAGGCCCAAGAATCCCACCCAGTGCTTGCACCGGATAAGGCTGGGCCACGGGATTCGACTCGATCAGCGGTCGAGGTGGTCGTGGTAGTTCAAGCTTCGGATCTAACTGCTGCATGGGCCCTCTCCTCGTTCATTGCTGGTTGTCCTCACGTAGTCCCGCCACGTCTGTTGAGTGTTATCAGGGATCAAGGCCCCTGCGGCCTGTGAGGTGTTCACTGACGCGGAACGAACGGCTCCTTAAGACCGGAAGCCAGGGCATAGGCCCATGAATCTGGCCTCCTTAGACGCATTCAAAGATGCGGGCGGGTGGAGGCTGCGCCGACTGACGAGTTCGGCACCTGGAGATTCTGGGTGGGAGAAGGCAACAACATCGACACCTGGGGCATGCCTGACTGTCAGTCAGGTGCAGCCTTTCCATAGGCTGCGGCACCGGGGCCTGTGTCGTTGCGGATGGCGACGAATCGGATTTGTCAGGCCGATTGTCACGAGGAGAGTTGCGGCAATGCCCTGTACGACGTGGCTTGCAGCAGTGGTACGAGCGCCCGTCTCTTTCCGGTAGAAAGAGACGGGCGCGGTCTGGCGCAGCGACGTGTGCCGAGAGGTGAGATTGCTCCAGTGCAGCGAGGAAGGTCCATCGTCTGCCGCAACGGGCAGATAAGTCGAGTAGGCATCCATCACCCTTGGAGAGTGACCGTGCGAGCCGCCGGACGCTTTATCGCACTTCGGGAGAACCACCACGCAAGTGGCGTAGCCTTGAAGGTTCTGGCTACCTGGGCAGGTGCTGTCAACGACAGCGATCCGTGCGCCAATTGTTATACCCGCTCGAAAAGGCGGTCAAGCGTCACAGCCAATGCGCTGAGAAAGTGGCGACTGTCGCCACTTCTGTCGCCATGCTCCAGACCACGTTATACGTGGGTTGTCGCCGGCGTCGCCGCTGTCGCCACACCTACATCCATGCCCAACGAAAAGACTCGGACACACACTGAATAACGTTGCGCTCGATGGAAATCGCGGAGAATTACTGATGGTGAAAGCAGGCGTGGTGGGAATTAAATTTGAGCATGGAGAGTGGAACGCGGCGGCTTCGAGAAAAGCGAGTTAACCCTCCGATCGGCGCGATCAAAGATCGCTTGATCGGAGGGTTTGGCCGGAAAAGCAAATCTCAAACGTCAATTACAGACTCAGGCATCAAAGCGGGTTGATTGGGAAGTGACCGCCTCACGTCGCATGATCAGCGTCTGCTGCAACCGCAGCAGAAAACCTGCTTCAAATGCCTCTTGTGGATCACCTTGACGATGACGTTTTCGGTTCTGAGACAGCGCCCACCATAACGGTAATGATGAGCCTTCAAGCCAAGCCTCTGCGCAACGAACACCCGCCTTTATTACCGGAGCGAACTCATCGCCCCACGGAGTTTGGATCGCGGGAGCCCCTTCAGCGGATGGGACAGAGACATACTCGTGGATCTGTTGATGAACGCTTTGAGCTGGAATACCAGTCAAATTTCGGAATGCCTTGTCGTACAAAACGGCGGCGTCATCCAACAGCTCTACTGCCAGCTCAACGTCTTGCGGAAAATGAAGCAGAATACTCTGGGCTCCATTCAGCCGAAGCGTGGCAGCCTGCCGCAGTTTAATCGCTGCATCTTCAGGGGTAAGCGATGACGTGTCGATGCTGTTGGGTTTGGGGAGGCCGATTAGAAGCGAAAGATCAAACATCACGGAATCCTCCGAGATAGTTTGCAGCTTGAACCATTGGGCCAGGGTGGCGCACGAGCTTAAAAGGTGGGCATGCCATTTTCCTTATCTCCTTGGTTTGATTAAGGATTGCCATCCACCGTTCTGACGCGGCATAGGGTGGCAAACCGTACGGGGGTCAGAAACCGGAAACCAAGGAACCGGCCAGGCCGAAGCCTGCCCCGCACGGTCCGCCATAGAAAAGCAGCAGCTAGCGCACGAAGCACTGGCTGTGCGGAATGGAAGAAACCGCGCCTTGGTTTTGATTCAGGTTCTGACGCCCGGTCGCGGGATTGACCGCGACGGAGCAAAGCGTAAATGTGAAGCGGCGACAACACAAGCGTGAGTGTCAATAAGCGCCACATTCAAACGAGAACTCAGGACAGAAACTAACGTTCGCCGCCATTTAGTGGCTATGGTAGGTCAGATACTAAGCAGGGCTTATCATTTTCGAAGCCGGCTACAGTGATACAATCGGAAACGCTATACACGACTCCCTCTCGAGAAATGGTATGACTACAGATCTGACGGAAGAAGAAATGCGTCGGGCGCTATTCGGTGAGCCTGGAGCATCTGCATTAGTAATCGACACCCACGAGCAAGACACCGTGCCGGAAATCGTGATCACGGAGCCGACAGCGGTAGTGAAGAAAAAGAAACTATCAAAAACCCTTGCTTCCAGATTGAGAGTCACACTGAGGGTGGGGAATGAATTCGAAGGCAAGATGCACGAGATCGTACATGAAGCCAATACGCTCAGTTCTCTAGTTGCAGAGCAAGAAGCTACAAAGATAGCCAAGAAAAAATTCAGGTTTGTGGAAGTTGTATCGGTCAAGTAGGTATGAGCGGGCCCATTAGCTTTCCATTAGGCCGCACTCCATTATAGAGGCATCCTACCTACCAGGTCGTATTGATTGAGGCGTCAGACCTCAATCACGGTAGTTGTTCGCAGGTTTTAAACTAACGCTCCGTCCAAAATCTCAAAGCCTAACGGAACGCCAACTCTCCCCGCGACGCACGGTAGCGACGGCCAGAAGCAGGCGTTCATCAACGATTTCTCATCAATAGTGACCATAAACCAATGGGGATAATGTCGCATTTCCGTAACATAGGGGAGGCCCCCAAAAATAGTCAGAAAGGCCTCGCCGAGGGAAAATGGCGGGAACCCAGCATTAATTATCAGGATTTCCCATAAAAAGAGCGAGAATTCGATTTGTTAACCAGTCCTCCATAGCTTTATTCATTTTTTTTACGTCTAGGCCGAAAATCCAACTTGATACCCCCCAGACAGCAGTGGTTATAAATGTAATGGTTATTGTAGTAGCCGAAAGTTTAAAAAACTCAATAAGCTTTGGATATTCCAGAAGTTGGGGAAGGACTCCTGCTGGCAGTGATTGAATACTCGCAACTATTAGAAGAACTATAAGCGTGACGCACGTCGGGATTGATATGCAACGCGCAACGAATCGAGAAAACTTTCGAATCCTACTCTCAAGAGCTTTGTGCTGTAAAACTATGTTGTCTTTTTCGGCGCGTGCAACATCTCCGGCTTCTCGCTCGGAAGCTATCTCTGCCAGTGCAAGAGTTCGCAGTCTTTGGATTTCTTCGGCCTGTAGTCGCTCCAGCTCGGCAATGGTTTGTGTAGAGTCAACAAGGTATTTTTGTTTTATTCCGTCTACAATATCAAATACATCTTCTTCGGAAAAGTCATCTCCAACATCCACGGATACATCTTGCACCATCCGGAGAAGGTCAGAGTCCCAGCGAACCAACACGAAGTCCTCTTCAGAAATACCTCCACGTTTTTTGATGGAATCGAGACGACCTAAGAATGCTTCCCAAAACCTGTCATCCGTGTAGAGAAGACTATAAGCAGTCGCCACAACTTGGTCAGTAGCCAGCTTGCTTGTAATGTCTGGATTCTTAAGCCAGAACATTATTGTCATCCATTGCTCAGATACAACAACTGGAATAGGACTGGAATAGTTATTCTTGCTGAAAAAGCCGTTTGCGAATTTGGCTAGCCCCGTATTCCTTGTGACAAACACCGAAAAAGTATCACTAAGCTCCCTAATGAAACGTCCTTCTCGCATATTATGAATGCGGGAGATGCAGACGGTGTCATGCTCAAGATTTTTATCTTTCTTAAAGTTTTCGGCAATAGCTTGCTCTAGAGCACCTTCGTCGCACTGGAATCGCTCTTTAGCAGCAAAGCCGATTACCACACTTATTCCTTTACTCTCAATCGTCCGATGAAGGGTTTTTATTTCCGTGTCTAGACGAGCCTCATCGTAACCTTGCGACCTTAGAAGCTCCAATGTTTTAGTATTAAAACGGCCAAAAACCTTTCTAGATATATCATTTTTCCAAGCTGAAAGAAGACGCTCAATTTCATCTAAGGTCTTATCAAAAATGCATACTTTAATTTTTAGCGAAATCAAAAGATCTACGAATTCATCATTAGCCTGCTTATTAAGCACCCCGTTAAATCCTAACAAGCCAATCACTAGCGGGGAGTCTAGATATACCGATATTTTTTCAAAAGTCTTTTTTGTGGTTCGCTTGTCCGCAAAGTAAAGATAGTTTGCAAGCAGCATACCTTTAACGCATCTGCCGAAGTGCTCCAGCAACGAAGGCTCTTTTTTGTGTATATGACTGATGAATGACGCAGTGATATGATTGGTGTTCTTGATACTATTTTCCAGTTCCGCCTTATTATAAGCTCTATGACTAACAGTCGCCGAAACATTTTCCTCTATGAACTGAAAAATCAGGCTCTCAGCTTTAGGCAGAGTCAGATCCTTCTGAAATCTTTCATCTGTAAATTCGACAAAAGCCTTTTTCAAACTACCAAGTGAGACTTCAAGGTCTTCTTTTTTCTTGGCATATCCATTAGACCATTCATGAATTTTTTCAGCACAAGGTATATAAGCGTGATTCTCCCTGATCAGAATATTTTTATTTTTTGCTCGAGTCATCAATACTCTAACTGCGGATATTGGCGGGCGAAAGCCAAATAACTCCGCCAACTTCGATTGTATATCTGAGGCTTGAACCGTAGGCATCCCAAGCTCTAATATTGTTACAGCGACGAATGGTAAAAAAAGATCAATTTCGTCAGTAAACTTTTCAGACTTGAGAGCCTCAAGCAGGGCGAGGTTAATTAGTGGACTTTCCATATTCTCTTATCTTATTATTAAGACCGTATTTGGCCGATACTGAAAGCTTTGATTATGGCAACTACTAATAAAAACTTTGAAATATTGATAAGATCAGCATTATACACCAAAATGCCATCATGAGGTAAAGGTACTCGACTTCATCTAACACTCGTTGAGATGCATCAGTACGGCTGTTTATTTCTCAAATAAGCGCCGGGCTTGCTCGACAGGTAAGCTAATATTTTCAGGCCGACAGCGCCTTAATTACACTGGATAGTGCCAAACATATTCATCAGCGGTTTCTTTTCCAGGAAGAATGCCGTCCCAGCAGTGCTGGTGCATCCGTTGGCCGCCGCGACTCGCACCTATCGGCCAAAAGCGATCACTTAGTTTTTTCGCCCAACAGGTGCAGTTCAGACACCGGTAGAGTTGAAAAAACTGTACGCAGCGAACCTTGAGGGTATCTAGAAAACCCTGGGTAATTCAACTTTCAAGTTATGCCGCAATGATGATATCGAATGTCGTTATAGCGCTCATAGAACGGGCAATGATCGATAGATTAAGCGAAATTACAGGCTACGCATTCATCCCCTGCAAGCTACAATGACAAAAGCTACATTAAAGTAGCTTCTGCCAGCGACTACCTATTTTTTTGAGGACTTGCTAGGTTTCAAGTCCGGATTATTTCCTTGCGTGTCTTTATTGTCACGACGACGCTTATCAACTTCGCCGGTTGATTTAGCAATAGGCTTTGGGCCTGGTTTAAGCGCCATAAGATTTCTCCTTGATATTAATATTGATTTTGGTTGTTGCAGAATCATCTTATTGGTACTGGCGGATACTTTCAATAGACAGGAGATGCTTGATTTTAGCCATGTGAAAAATTGAATTAGCTTTGGCAGCATCTACTGGTTACCTACCTACCGACAGGCCAGGTTGTTGGGTTACGTCCATTGGTGCGACGGTCGGCGCGGTGGTCACCATGTCATCGGTGATACTCTGAACACGATCTTGAGAGAACCAGACCGAGGCCTTCTGACAAGGGGATCAGCAGGCCCTACCTGATGTTCACGGAAACATTGATGAGGACAATCAGGGTTGCTCAGGGGCTATACCGTCTTCAAAGAATCGTTCTGCTTGCTCCACGAGGGCAACATCGTTAACTAACTCGTCGCAACGTCCAAACCTCCTGAAAAACCGATTTAGGTTGCAGATATAAATTGTATATCCACCCTTATCAGAACACTCAACATAAAGTCGATTGAATTTCGCGATGTGATTACTATACGAGTCAAAATGGGGATGAACGATCCTGTACAGAGCAGAATTTTTTGGGTAATTAACTCTGTTTGCCGTCAGCACTGGATTTACTAAAGACTCTCTATTCGACTTGAATTCATTGCAGTCGGGGCAAATTACACATAAATTTTCAGGTTCAAACATGAAGTGCAGATGCTGAGATTTTGGGACAATGTGTTCGACTGGTGCTCCAACCGCTGAATGGGCCGAAACCGATCCCAAGCAATAAACACAGACGAGTCTTTGAACATTTCGATAATGCTCACGAATTTCACGGCGTACAGGCTGAAGATCCTCATCTCCCCAGTTGGTGTGCGAGAAATTAGCGGTGGCCTTTTTCTGCTCGATGAGTGCTAGCGAAGCGTCGCTCAGGACTATAGGGTTTTCAATTGTCGGCATAGCTTTCACACAGCATAGAAACAGATCGAATTAGCTCTTTTACAGGGTCATTTTCATCAAGTTGCTGATCAAATTTTTGTAATCGGATTAGCTCTTCTAATGAATCCGAATCCAGCCTTTTGCTATGTTTAACCTTTGCAAGGAGATTAAAAGCCAACCTAGAAATGTACTCATTCATAATGCCTGGGGCATCGAATAGTTCTGCAAGTTGGAAGTCAGCTGATTTTTCGTGAAACTCCTCAGCATCGTACAACTCTCTTCTCGACAGGGAGGCGATGTAGCAGCCTTTACCACTTAGCCGGGCTATTACTTGCGGGGAGTGTGTAGCGATAATGAATTGACATTTACGATAACCCGAAAAGGATGACATAAGCAAAGTCATAAACTCTTCTTGCCAGCGTGGGTGTAGGCTAATCTCAGGCTCATCAATTAAAACTACAGCCCCATTTGTGATATGGCCTGCAATCCCCAGAATGAGTACGAGTAAGCATTGTTCGCCCGAGCTCGCTTTCTTCAGAGAAAGTTTTCCAAAACCCTTTTTATTAAGTATTAAGTCCATCAGCCGCATTAAGCCGACATCCATTAAAACAATAATTGCACGAATTATCGAGCTGTCGGCCGTGTAATCACCAATTGATAATCGAGATTCTGAAAAATTTGCTCTTAACTCGATTGCTCGCCGCTGGGTGAGAATCTCATTAATTTTAACCATTGAACTGAGTACTTCTAAGCGTCTTCCTAGCGGCAATCCTTCCAATAGGTCAAAGTACCTTTCATCTACCTGAATACCGTGTTCACGGTCCAGACTTCTTAATTCGATTGCTAGACTGCTGCCTTCTATTCTTGAAACTTGATATTCATCACGGCCGACTCTCAGGTATCCGGGCTTTAATACAAAATCTGCTGCGGGCAAGAAATCTAATGCTTCGAAAACTGCGTTTAGGTCTCTAGTACCGTTATTGTCAGATAGCTTTTCGAGAAGACCTTTAGCAGCCGATGAAATTAGTGAAACAGAGGATGAGGATTGATAAATTCCTTCGCTTCGCATCCCAACATATCGATAGCTTGCTGGAGCATTACCGGAGCGCTTGCGTTGACTGGGAAATTTATCGAAAGGGCTTGTAGAAGCAGCAATTATTTTAGCCAGGCTGTTTACACTAATTTTAGCTAGTTCGGCGAGAAGCCTACTTTTACCGATGCCGTTCTTACCAACAATGACCGTGAAACAATTATTCACGCCTTCAGGTAAAATCTCAGGCGTAAGCTGCACATGTGCTCCATCAAAATCCAAACTTATCAATCTTGTTGTCATTTTTAGTCAATACCTTCCGTAAATTTTTTCGCCCTGGCACGACAGATTAGAAATCACCGCTAATAAGCTGAACCTCTTCGTCTATCTGTCGTCTCTATAGCGGAGAGGTTTTTCTAAAAGCGCCATGCTCGGCTTAGAGGGTTGTACATCATCCTTTCGGCAAAAGATTAAACCCCTCGGCCGGAACGCCGAGACATCGCTAAATAAGTTTATTCTGTAGCTTTAGCGAAGCCGAACATCTTTGTTCCTTGATTAACAAAGTAGTCGTGAGTGAAAGAAATTATTTCAAGTGCGTCTTCGTAGATTATATGCAATTGATTGCTGTAATGTTCAGAGCGTGGAAAAACTCGCCAGTGAATTGGTGTTCCTACAAACATGTCAAGTTCTCCATCGCTTCGTAGAACAATAATTCGGTCTTCCATCTCCAAAACAGTGCCGAAGGAGGCTGTTCCCGTAGCAATGATCTCAGACCCGGGTGTGAAGTTGAAATGACCTATCTGCTCAAATCTTTCATCAGGCTGACTTGCGCTGCCTGCCGCTTCGTAATTAGCAACAGTAATATGGCCTGCTGAGAACCGATACATTTTTTCTCGGCTGCCCCAAACAACATCATTCGCGCTTAACTGAGCGGCGCCAAATATTTCTGAAGAGTCAATGATCTTATTGAATACGCGTAGTTTTTTCTTAGACTCTGCGTCCTTGAATTCCCTGAAGCTTGCAAGGAAAGCCAACTGTGAACTCCATCCCATGATGCTTTGGAATGCCCAATCGCAGGCGTTGCAAGCCCTAGTGGCAACTTGTCGAGGGTCTCCAATTTTTTTCCGATCATTGGTATTGCGCGCTAATAAGAAATCGAACAAGCCGTCTTTACCCGCGGCGGCAGCTATGGCGCTGAATCGATCAGATGCTTTCACTTGAAAGACTGAGGCGTCGTGGTGCTTTTCAAGCCTAGTTTTTACTTTATTAAGGCTCGCACCTCTGGGAAAGGAGAAAAGCCCGTCTTCGTTGCCAGCATAAATTTCATTATGATAAATTTCAGTGTCAATTGGTAAAAAATCAAACGGGCTGTCGTGATGCTGTGATTGCCCCGCAAGTTCGGTAGCCTCTGTTTCTAAACGAAGATCTGCCAGTTTATTCAACTGGCTTTTTATAGGGTGTTCAATTTGTGGATCTCGTAAAACTTTCCTAACTTTGGGGTTGTAGAAGAGATCACTATCTGAAAATGCTACGCGGATCGCTGTTTGCACCTCTGGATGCTTGTTTGCGATTCGATCAACGAATGCTGACCAATCGACGCGCTGAACGGAGCCATCATCCCCGAAGATAATTAGTTCACCAGAATAAATTTGTGAGTCCCAGTAACTTCCGGGGATCCGAAGCTTCACAGAGCGCATTTTTTGCCTCGCAGGATCCTAGCGAATTGGGGCTTAGTGATAATTCCATTGCTGGCCCACCCCTTAAGTATGCCTTGAGGTGGTTTGTCCCAAGGGGCTACCCAATGAGCGACAGGGTAGCCATGCCAGTTTTGCAGGGTGTCTCCTACGAATTTAGCGAAATGAACGGGGCAGCTATAGGGAGGTGGAGCGATACCGACCGGTCGAAGGGAGGATTGATCGAGGCAAAAGCCCCAATAGCAATCATTACCAAACCAGGATGCACCAATGGCCGTCCTAAAACAGTCGATCTCCTCGGGAACAGTGATCGTCCACTGCGACTTTTGTGCAGAGAATGAGCTGTTGCGGTGCTGTGGATTCGGTGTGTAATTCACTCTTCCTCCTGAAGACTGTACTCCGAGGTATAGCAAAATGCCTCCCTACTGGAAATGCGTCAAGAGCCAATTGAATCGCCCTCGCATGTGTAGATTCTTGTTACCACTTTTAGCAACAGCAATCCTTGAGTGAGCGTCCGCGAGGCCGGTTTCTGTCTGTCACCACCTTCAGCCCATTACCGAGCGCAGCCTGTACGTCGCCAGTTGCAATAAAATCATCGCTGATCAAAGTTTAGAAGCTAGGTTGTCAGATCAACTGCAAGTGACATGGCATCGCATTACTACCCCCTGGGGTATTCCAATTTAAATATAAACAAAATATTACTTATATTAATCAATAGCATAAGGTACCGATTCAGATTACCCCGGTAAAAGACGTCCGTGGACATCTTTTTTGTGCCTGGCATTTAGTGAAATCAAGAGTTCTAGTGTTTCTGAGGTTTTTTGGCATCCGACGAGCTCTGGCCACTCGGGTATCCCAGCGCTGCGGGTCAAATCTCTGAAGACCAAAACGCGCCTGCAGTAGATTTCATCCCCCTGCTCCAGCCCTTTGCCTCTCCGACCGGCACTGAAGAGAGTCAAATCGGCGTCCTTGGATTATGTCCTTACCGACGGCGACGGTTTGCAACTTCGCGTAAAAGCGTAACATTTAGCCCTCGGTCAATGGCTGGTCACGCTGGAGCGAGGGCATATGGTCATACACGCACCACGCTTCGTCTGGCATTATGCCTTTATAGCGCCACCACTCGCGGGATGGCTGGTGACGAACTCAAGGGATGGAGCATGGCAGAGAACAGCAACTTCGCGTTTTTCAAAGAACACGATCCAGTTTTTTTCCAACTAGCCAATGCGGCCGAGCGAGTATTTTCCAGCGACCCCAACACGACGCTGATCAAACTGCGCCAGTTGGGCGAAGCGCTCGCCCAGGATCTGGCGGTAAGAGCAGGCATTGAGTTCGACGCCACCACTTCCCAAGCTGATCTGCTGTTCCGCCTGAGTCGTGAAATCCAGCTCGACGGTAACATCCGTAACCTATTCCATACGCTGCGCATCGAAGGCAATAAGGCTACCCACGAATTCCGCACCCAGCATCGTGAGGCACTGGACGGGCTGAGGGTCGCACGCGCGTTGGCGATCTGGTATCACCAGTCATTTGGCACGGGCGGCAATACCTTCAAGCCTGGGCCTTTCATGGTTCCGGCCGATCCGAGTGAGCCTCTACGTGAGCTGCAGGGGCAGATCGAAAAACTTCGCGCAGAGCTGGGCGACAGTCGCCAGCAATTGGAGAACAACCACCAATTAGCCGAGCTACTGGCGCAAGAAAAGCATGAGCAAGCCAGTCTTGTTGGGCAGATGAACGAGGAAGCCCGCGTCTACGAGCAGATTGCCCTTGAACGCGAGGCAGAACTATCGAAGGCCCGAGTCGATTTCGAGGCGCGGCTGAAAGTGCTGCAACAACAGCTTGAAGATCAGCCGCAAGCTGCCCAGCAGGTCACGCGTAAAACTCAGCAGGCAAGCAGCCAGTTCGACCTCAATGAAGACCTCACCCGTATTCTCATCGATCAACAGTTGAACGATGCCGGCTGGGAAGCCGATTCGCTCGATCTTACCTACAGCAAGGGCGCTAGGCCCGAAAAGGGCAAGAATAAGGCCATCGCCGAATGGCCAACCAGCAAGCCGAAAGAAAACGCTGATTACGTGCTGTTCGCTGGCCTAGTCCCTGTCGCCATCGTCGAAGCCAAGCGCAAGCGTGTCAACATAGCGGACCGCATTCCCCAAGCCGAGCGCTATTCACGCCAACTGATCGTTACCGACAATCTGCAACCGGCCGGGCAGAACACGGGCTGGGCGGATGGCCAGGGCGGCCACTTCAAAGTCCCGTTTGCCTTTGCCTGCAATGGCCGGCCCTTCATTAAGCAGCTCGCTGAGCTGTCTGGCATCTGGTTTCGTGACTTGCGCAGTCCGGCCAACCTGCGCCGGCCGCTGCAGGACTTCCACACGCCGGGCGGCCTACTCGACCTACTCAAACGCAGCCGTGAGGACGCCGAAGCGAAACTACAGCAGGAAGGCTTCGCCTATCTCAAGCTGCGTGACTATCAGGAAAACGCCATCCGCGCCGTCGAACAGGCCCTAGCCGCCAATCGCCGCAACTGTCTGCTGGCCATGGCGACCGGAACCGGCAAAACGCGCACTATCATTGGCTTGATGTACCGCCTGCTGAAGGCCGAGCGCTTTCGCCGTATTCTTTTCCTGGTCGATCGCAGCGCCTTGGGGGAACAGGCCATCGAAGCCTTCAACGAGGCGACGCTGGAACAGAACCACACGCTGGCGCAGATCTACGACGTCAAAGAACTAGGCGACATGGCTGCCGAAGCTGAAACACGGGTACAGGTCGCCACTGTGCAGGCCATGGTCAAGCGCATCTTCCAGTCGGACACTCCGCCGCCCATCGATGCCTTCGACTGCATCATCGTTGACGAAGCCCACCGCGGTTACACCCTCGATCAGGAAATGACTGAAGGCGAACTGGCGTTGCGCGACTTCAACCAGTACCTGTCACAGTATCGTCGCGTGCTCGACTACTTCGACGCCTGCCGCATCGGGCTAACCGCCACGCCAGCCAAACATACCAGCGAAGTCTTCGGTGCTCCGATATTCACCTATAGCTACCGTGAGGCCGTGGCTGACGACTGGCTGATCGATCACGAACCCCCGGTCCGCTACCAGACCCTGCTGAGCCAAAACGGCATCCACTTTGCCAAGGGCGAGAGCGTTAGCGTCATCGATACAAGCACCGGCGAGGTGGATGTCGCCGAGCTCGAGGACGAACTCGACTTCGAAATCGAGTCCTTCAATCGCCGTGTCATTACGCCCGGCTTTGACAAGGTCATCTGCGAGCAACTGGCGCAAGAACTCGACCCGTCGGGCGACGAAAAAACGATGATCTTCTGCGTTAACCAGGCCCATGCCGAGCGGGTCAAAAACATCCTCGACGAAGCCTTCAAGCACGTTCACGGCGAGGATTACAATCAGGCGGCTGTACAGATCATTACCGGGCAGAGTGACAAGGTCAAACAACTGATCCGCCAGTACAAGAACGAGCGCTACCCGAGCATCGCCATCACGGTCGACCTGTTGACCACTGGTATCGACGTGCCGCGCATTTGCCACTTGGTGTTCATGCGCAGGGTGCGTTCGCGCATCCTCTACGAACAGATGAAAGGCCGCGCGACTCGCCGCTGCGATGAAATCGGCAAGACGGTATTCAAAATCTACGATCCGGTAGACCTCTACGCTGCCCTCGAGCCAGTAGATACGATGAAGCCGCTGGTGAAAGACCCGAGCATCAGCCTCGAACAACTGGTCAGCGAACTGACCAATCCCGCTAGCCTCGATGCCCCAGGTAACCAGCCAAATACCAGCCATGCTCATGACGTTCTGGACCAGCTTAGCCAGCGGGTTATGCGCATCCTGCGCAAGGCCACCCATAAGGCCGAACAAAAACCAACCCTAGAGGCCAAGCTTGCCGAACTAGAGAACACTTGGGGCGTAGCCCCGGACAAACTGCATCAGCACCTGCACCAGCTCGGCCCACAGCAAGCTGCCCAGTTCATCCAGCAGCATGCCCAGCTACTCGATCAGCTCGCAACGGTTAATGTCCTGCTGGGATCGCTGAACTACCCGGTGATCTCCACCCATGCGGACGAACTGATGGTCCGTGAACAAAGCTACGGCGATTACCAAAAGCCCGCCGACTACCTGGAAAGCTTCAACGACTTCATTCAGAACCAGTTGAACCAGTCAGTGGCCCTCGGCGTAGTGGTCAACCGCCCGCAAGACCTGACCCGTGAACAATTGCGCGAAGTGCGATTGCTACTCGACGGGCATGGCTACAGTGAAGTGAACCTGCAAAGCGCCTGGCGCAACCAAACCAACCAGGAAATCGCTGCCAGTATCGTCGGCTTCATCCGCCGCGCCGCCCTCGGAGAGGCTTTGCTACCATTCGAGCAGCGCGTAACCAAGGCCATGGAGACGATTTATACCCTGCAGTCTTGGACTCAAATTCAGCGTAAGTGGCTTGATCGCCTGGCCAAGCAGCTGGTGCACGAGGTCGTTATTGATAAGAAGCAGATTGGTGAGGCGTTCAAGAGCGATGGCGGCAGCACGCGGCTGGACAAGATGCTCGGCGGCAATTTGGGCGTGGTACTGGACGCCCTGAATGACAACCTGTGGGCACAGACGGGATGAGGCCGATCCTGAAGGCTGGGTTGGCCACCGTACTCGTTCATGAGGGATAATGCCCTCCTATTGCACGAGTTATCGACTGCAACACCTAGAGACGCTTAATGACCCTTGCCGAGCTTCATCAAATCCTTGACCGTGGTGAGGACAGCCGCCATCAGTTCAAGCGCGATTTCAGCAATATCGATGCCTTGGCAGCCGAGTTGGTGGCGTTCGCAAATACGTCCGGTGGCTACTTGCTGATTGGCGTAGACGACTCCGGCACGGTGAGCGGGTTGAGTAGCGCCGACATTTCGCGACTCAATCAACTGCTCTCCAACGCGGCCTCACAGAATGTCCGCCCGGCGATCAATCCATTGTCCAGCAACCTTCAGACCGAGCACGGGCTGGTCATGGTGGTGACAGTCGAACAAGGGCTGAATAAACCCTATGTCGACAACCAGGGTCGCATCTGGGTAAAGAACGGCGCCGACAAACGTCGGGTCACGGCCCGTGAAGAACTGCAGCGTTTGTTCCAGCAGGCCGGGCTGGTGTGTGCCGATGCAGTACCGGTCGCGGGCAGCAGCGTAGCGGATATCGATGCCAAGGCGCTCGGCGAGTACTTTCAAAGACGCTTTCGGCAAAGCCCCGAACAGACAGGTTTGGAAACCACCCGCATCCTGGAAAATCTTGGCCTCGCCAGTGGCGACACACCCAATTTGGCCGGTTTGCTGCTCTTCGGCCAAGCGCCACAACGCCTGTGCCCGGCGTTCGATATCAAGGCCGTTGCGTTTCCAGGCACGGTTCTGCATGACCGCCACTATCTAGACAGCGAAGATATCGACGGCAATCTGCAGGAACAGTACCGACGCAGCCTTGCCTTCATAAAGCGCAACCTACACCACGTGCAGCGCCAGCAGGGCTTCAATACCCTCGGCCAGCTGGAAGTGCCGGAAGAGGTGTTTGAAGAACTGCTGGTCAATGCCCTGATCCACCGCGACTACTTTGTCAGCGCCTCCATCCGGATCATGATCTTCGCCGATCGCATCGAACTGATCAGCCCCGGGCACCTGCCTGACGTGCTCGATACCGAGAAAATTCGATTCGGCCTGTCCAACCGTCGCAACCCGACGCTCACCTCCCATGCTGTGCACATTCTTCCCTATCGCGGTTTGGGCACCGGCATCCCGCGCGCTATCGATGCTTGGCCAATGATCCGGCTGGAGGACGACCGGCAGAGTAATCAGTTCAAGGTGGTGATTCAGCGCGCCGTTGAAAAAGGGCCTCTTTCGGGCCCAAGTGGGGACCAAGTAGGGACTAAGTCGGGACCAAGTAGGGACCAAGTAGGGACTGAGTCCGCTGCCGAAGAAGAACAAGCCGAAACTCGCCTGTCTTTGCAGCAAGAGCAGGTAACGCTGCTGTGCAAGATGACAGGCGATCACACTGCGCCAGAGCTGATGACCTTCGTCGGGCGCAGCAACCGCAGCAAATTCCGCGAGCAGGTTTTGACCCCACTACTGGCGTTTGGCGTGGTCGAGATGACCATCCCAGACAAGCCCAACAGCAGCAAGCAACGCTATCGCCTGACTGCGGCCGGCCGGGCACTAAAGGCCGAACAACGCTCCTCGGACGACTGAGCCCAGATAACCATTTTTTTGCGCCAGCGCAATCTGGTGCTTCATACACTTCACCACAGGTACCCCATGACCAACTCCGATATCGTCCAGAAGCTCTGGAACCTCTGCGACGTCCTGCGCGACGATGGCATCAACTACAGCGACTACGTCACCGAACTCGTGCTTCTGCTGTTCATCAAGATGGAATACGAACAGGTGCAGAACAACGACAGCTTCGGCCACAAGCTGCCCGAAGGCGCGCGCTGGCCAGACCTGGCTGGCAAGTCCGGCGTTAACCTGCTCGATCACTACCGGCAGATGCTGCTGGACCTTGGTAAAAACCCGGACCCGCTGATCGCCGCCATCTACGCAGATGCTCAGACTCGTCTCAAGGAACCGCGCCATCTCGAGCAACTGATCAAGAGCCTCGACGGTATCGACTGGTTCAGCGCCCGCCAAGACGGCCTCGGTGATCTTTATGAAGGCCTGTTGGAAAAAAACGCCAGCGAGACCAAGTCCGGCGCCGGCCAGTACTTCACCCCGCGCCCGCTGATCGACAGCATCATCCGCTGCATCAAGCCGCAGCCGGGCGAGACCATACAAGACCCGGCCGCCGGTACTGCGGGCTTTTTGATCGCTGCTGACGCCTATATCAAAAGTCAAACCGACGATTACTACGACCTCGACGCCAAAGCCCAGGCATTCCAGCGCAATCGCGCCTTTGTTGGCGTAGAACTGGTGCCCGGCACTCGCCGTCTGGCGCTAATGAACACACTGCTGCATGGCATGGAAGGCGACGAAGAAGGCGTGGTGCACCTGGGCAACGCCCTAGGTCAGACCGGGGCCAACTTACCCAAGGTCGACGTCATCCTCTCCAACCCACCGTTCGGCACTGCCAAGGGTGGCGGTGGCCCGACTCGTGATGACCTCACCTACCGAACCAGTAACAAGCAGTTGGCCTTTCTCCAACACATCTACCGTGGCCTCAAGCCGGGCGGCCGAGCCGCCGTGGTGCTGCCAGACAACGTGCTGTTCGAGGCCGGGGTCGGCACTGACGTCCGCCGCGACCTGATGGACAAGTGCAACCTGCACACCATCCTGCGTCTGCCTACTGGCATCTTCTACGCGCAGGGAGTGAAAACCAACGTGCTGTTTTTTCAGAAGGGCACAGTGGAAAACCCGCGCCAGGAGGAAGGTTGCACTAAGCGCGTTTGGATCTATGACCTGCGCAACAACATGCCCAGCTTCGGCAAGCGCACCCCCTTCGGCCCTACCCACCTCAAGCCGTTTGAAGATGCCTATGGCGATGATCTCAACGGCGGAAGCCGTCGCGCGGAGAACGTCGAGGGTATTGGTGAAGCCAGCCGCTTCCGCAGTTTTACCCGCGATTACATCCGCAACGAACGTGGCGACTCGCTAGACATCAGTTGGCTGAAAAACGAAAGCACCCTAGATGCCGCCGACCTGCCCGCTCCGGAAGTATTAGCGGGTGAGGCCATGGCTGAACTGACCGAGGCGCTGCATGAGTTGGAAGAGCTGATGAAGGCACTGGGGGCGGGGGATGAGGTGGTGGCACAGAAGCAGTTAATCGCGGAGGTTATGGGGTTGACGGTGGCTCAGGAGAATGGGGATGAGTGAGTTGCCAAACGGGTGGGCCAAAGCGTGCATTGGTGACTTGGCCGACCTGAACCCAAAGCAAGCACTCGATGATGAAACCGTCGCTGGTTTTGTACCTATGTCCCACGCACCCACTAACTTTCGCGACAAACTGCGTTTCGATGAGCGTCCGTGGGGCGAGATTAAAAAGGCTTACACAAACTTTAAAGACGGAGACGTAATTTTCGCCAAGGTCACTCCCTGCTTTGAGAACGGCAAGGCGGCCTTTGTTGAAGGTTTGCCTAACGGCGTGGGTGCTGGAAGCAGCGAATTTTTCGTGCTCCGCCCCAGCTGCGATGGGGTATCGGCTAAGTATCTGCTGGCCTTGGTCAAGAGCTATGATTTCCTACTTGGGGGGGCGGAAAACATGACAGGCGCTGTTGGTCTGCGTCGGGTGCCCAAGCAATTTGTAGAGCGTTATTTAGTGCCGGTAGCGCCGGCTGCTGAGCAAACCCGCATCGCCGCCAAGCTCGACGAACTACTGACCCAGGTCGATACCCTGAAAGCCCGTATCGATGGCATCCCCGCGCTGCTAAAACGCTTTCGTCAATCCGTGCTCGCTGCCGCAGTTTCCGGGCGGTTAACGGAAGAATGGCGCGCGAAGAACGGCGCCAAAATAGAAGTAGAAGGCTCGGCGGCGGAGACTTCAGAAGAGTTTGCATGGCCTATGGTTCGCCTCGGGGATGTAGCGTTAAGCTTTTCATATGGCAGCTCTGCCAAATCTCAACCTGCCGGAGATATTCCTGTCCTTCGAATGGGGAATATCCAAGGCGGCCGCTTGGTTTGGGATGACCTGGTCTTTTCTTCCAACCCGGAGGAACTCAAGAAGTACTCTCTGCAGGTGGGAGACGTGCTATTCAACAGAACAAATAGCCCTGAGCTAGTCGGCAAAACTGCGACATACAAGGGAGAACAACCTGCCATTTATGCGGGGTATCTGATTCGAGTCAGGTGCACTGAGCGCCTTATCTCTGACTTCCTAAACTACTGCCTCAACAGCCCTCAAGGGAAAGATTACTGTTGGCAAGTCAAAACCGATGGGGTCAGCCAGTCAAATATCAACGCAAAAAAACTGGCTGATTTCCGGTTTGGTTTGCCCTCCACTGAGGAGCAAACTGAAATAGTCCGTTGCGTCGACCAATTGTTCTCTTTCGCTGAACGGTTGGAAGCCAGAATCAGCGACGCCAGAATACGTATTGACCGCCTGACCCAAAGCATTCTCGCCAAAGCACTCAGAGGCGATCTCGTGCCGCAAGACCCGAACGACGAACCAGCCGACCTGCTGCTGGATCGCATCAAGGCCCAACGCGCCGCAGTCCCTAAAAACAAGCGCGGTCACCGATCCACCACGGAAGGCTAAGCCTGACATCAGGAAGAAAACAAACCATGTCCGTTCCGACCTACGATCAGTTCATCGAGCCCGTCTTGCGTTTTCTCGCCGCCCATCCGGAGGGTGCCACTGCAGGCGAGGCTCACGAAGCAGCCGCCCTGACGCTTGGCCTGAGCGAAGCGCAGCGGCAGGAGACCATCGCCAGTGGCCAGGCCACCTATAAAAACCGCTCAGGCTGGGCGCATGACCGACTCAAACGCGCAAACTACTCCAGCAGCGCAAAGCGTGGCTACTGGCAGTTGACCGACACCGGCCGCGCATTCGCTCAGGCCAACCCTGCCCCGTTGAGCGCAGAACAGGTCGAGCATCTAGCTGTGAACTTCATGAGCGTGAAGCTGAAGACAGCGCCGGACGCCGCCTCGCTGGATGAAAGTAACGACACTTCAACACCGATTGCCCAGACCGACCTCGCCACTAGCAGCCCGCAGGAGCGCTTGAACCAAGCCATCCTCGAGCTGCGTACCAGCGTTGCGGGCGACCTGCTAGACAATCTGTTGCAAGCGAGCCCGACGCGCTTCGAGCACATCGTTCTTGATGTGCTGCACAGCCTGGGCTACGGCGCGAACCGTCAGGCGCTGCAGCAAGTCGGCGGCAGTGGTGACGGCGGCATTGATGGCGTGATCTCGCTCGACGCACTGGGGCTGGAAAAGGTCTACGTGCAGGCCAAACGCTGGCAGAGCACCGTCGGCCGCCCCGACCTGCAAGCGTTTTATGGCGCCCTGGCCGGGCAGAAAGCCAAACGCGGTGTATTCATTACTACTTCCGGCTTCACTGCCCAGGCGGTTGAGTTCGCGCTGTCGGTCGAAGGGCTTGTGCTGGTCGACGGTAAACGCTTGGTCAATCTGATGTTGGATCACGAGGTAGGTGTCAGCTCGCAGCTTTACAAGGTGCCTAGGCTCGACAGCGATTACTTTGACGAGTCGCTCGGCTGAGTTCAAAAAGCACCATTCCATCGAAAGCCAGATCAACCAGCATTCCATCTGGTATTCCAAGCTATTTATTAGATTGATTATTCGCCAATAAAAACAGATAGATACCGACTTGTTTCAGATTACCCCGGCTCCACCAAATCCGAAAAAAGACGCCTTAGGGCGTCTTTTTTTGTGCCTGAATTTTGATGAGAAGCAAAAGCTCACTCCCCCGCAAAGTAATCACTGTCCAACTGCTTAACCTCGTACACCTGTTTAACGCTCACACCCAGATTGTGTTCCACCATCAACCGCGCCAGTTCAACGCCGTCAATCAATACCACTTTGATATCAAGCCCCCGCGCAGCCGTGCGGGCACCGTCAGAGAAATCGGAAGTGGTGATAAACACACCCTTGCGCGCGCGTTGGCGAGTCAGTGCGCCGATAAACTTGTCGATCTCCGGACGATGCACCGTGTTAGCCCAGCGCTTGGCCTGCAGGTAGATCACGTCGAGGCCAAGCTTGTCTTCTTTGATGATGCCGTCGATACCACCATCATTGGTCGCTTGGGTCGCCTGACCCGCTTCTTTGCGCGAGCCGCCGTAACCCATGGCGATCATGAGGTCGACCACTAACTGTTCAAAAAAACTGGGGGTGGCTAGCCGGACTTGCGTGAGTAGCTCATCCGCCAAAGATTGCATCAGCTCCTGATGCGCCTCGGCCAACTGCTCATCTGGCGTGGTTTGAGCGATATCAACGCTTAGCACGGCCGGGGCGTCAACGGCTTGCGGCTTGGCCGTATGGAAGTCCGCGAACTCGGGAAACTGCTTCAACCAGCTCACGGTGATGCGTTGCGGGCCGTTGGCCAGAGCGTCAAGGCCACGCGGGGTGATTTGCACCATGCCCTTGGCTGGAATGCACAGCAGCCCGGCCTTATTCAAATAGGTCCGCGCCCAGCCCACTCGGTTATTGATGACTGTCTGATGCCCAGAGGGTAAGCGCTCCTTACGTTCGTCGTCAGTCAGTTGGAACTGATCAGCCACCCGCTCGCGCAACTCATTGAGCGGCAGCGGTGCACCGTTTTGCACGGTGCTCAGCACCGGGCGCATCACGCTTTGAAAATCCGGAATTGCCACAGTGACTCCCTAGGTACCGCTCACGCTGCTTTCATCGTGAGCCGCAACGGTTTTAAGCATTTTCAAAATCACCAGCGCAAATGCACGGCTTTTTGTCTCGTTATCCAGCACTTCGAGTGACATCTTCTCGTTGTCGGTCATGGCATCCAGCACGGTGTCCAACACACGCTTGGGGAACAGACCGTGCATCACTTGGTCAACCGAGTGGTTATTCACTTGGGCCATGACATCTTCCTGGCGGCTGATGCGCTGGGCGATGCCGGTGAGGAACTGTAGCTGGTCTTCATCCCCTACTTCAGCACCGAAAATGTCGTTTAAGGCTTCGATGATTTCTGACAGGCGCTTCTTCTCAGGGTCATGGGGTTTGCCACTGCCCACGTCGCTACCTGGCTTAAGACCGTACTCGCCCTTTTCCTCGCTCAAGCGCAAGGTGTGTTCGGCACGTTTGCTCAGGCGGTAGTGGCTAAGTTGCAGCTCGCCCACATCGACGTCGTCTTGTAGCAGACGATCGACGCGCAGCAACGGGTGCAGGTGCTTGGCATACACGCACAATTGCTCCAGTTCGCGATCCTCGTAAGGCACGATTTGCGACAGAAATTCGTACAGGCGCACAAAGCTTTGCAGGTTTTTGCGGAACAGGTCGAGTTGATCCACCTGCTCGCCCGCCTCTTTTAATGCATGCTCGGCTTTTTTCAAACCAGCACTGTCGCCATTGGTTTGGGCAGTGCGTTTGTAATCCAACGCTTGCTGGCGAGATTCCAGCGAGAAAGCGTAGCGCTTGGCAAAACGCTCTTTGGCCGGGGCACAGTAATAACTGAGTTTGCTGGCTTGCGCCTTGGGGTCGAAAAAGGCCAGTGCAAACGCTTCGACCTCTTGCCAGTGATAGATACCCTCGGCATCCAGCTTCTTGTGCAGGTCATAGATGATCTGCGGGTCGGTCACGTCGGTCAGCTCAGCCTTGGTGTAGTACGGCAAGAAGGCGTCGAGAATGTCCTGCGGCTCGTTGAAGAAATCGAGGATAAAGGTTTCTTTGCTGTCACCAAAGGTGCGGTTTAGTCGTGACAGGGTTTGTACGCAGTCCACGCCTTGCAGCTTCTTGTCCACGTACATGGCGCACAACTTGGGCTGATCGAAGCCGGTCTGGTACTTGTTGGCGGCGATCATCACGTTGAAGTCTTGGGTGTCGAAAGCGTCTGCGAGGTCGCGACCATTCAGGCCCGTATTGAGCAGGCTGCTGTTTTCTGTCACCTCTTCAGGGATGACCTCATCGGGCAACACGCTGCCGGAGAAGGCCACCAGCGGATGCACATCGCGGTAACCCATTTGCTGAACATAATCTTTCAATGCCAGTTGATAACGCACCGCTTCCTGTCGGCTGCTGGTCACAACCATGGCCTTGGCCTGACCGTTGAGCAAGCCACGGATATTGGCGCGGAAGTGTTCAACGATCACTTCAACCTTCTGGCGGATGTTGTACGGGTGTAATCGCACCCAGCGCGCCAGTTTGATACGGGCTTTTTTGCTGTCCACCTCATCATCTTCGCCGTTTGGATGGGCGATCTTCCAGGCAGTGCTGTAGGTGGTGTAATTACGCAGCACATCGAGGATAAAACCCTCTTCGATGGCCTGGCGCATGGAATACAGGTGAAACGGTTCGGGTTTGTTGCTCGCGCTGGCGGGCATTGTCGGGTCAGCCGGGCGACCGAACAACTCCAACGTCTTGGCTTTAGGCGTGGCGGTAAAGGCGTAGTAGCTGATGCGCTCATTGGGTTGGCGCGCTTGTACGGCAGCGTCCAGCAACTCTTCGGCGCTCACCTCTTCGGCATCCAAAACATCGCTGCCCAGGATCTGTTTTAGCTTGCTGGCTGACGAGCCTGTTTGCGATGAATGCGCCTCGTCGGCGATCACGGCATAGCGCCCGCTGGCCAGCTTGGGGTACTTGTCCAGCGCATCGAACAGCGCCGGAAAGGTCTGAATGGTGACGATGATAATGCGCGTCTGCTCTGCCAGCGCCTCGGCCAGTTGCTCGGACTTGCTCAGGTTGCCAATGTCCCGGCTGATGGGCTTGACCACGCCTTGGGCGTGCTCGAACTGGTAGATGGTGTTTTGCAGTTGGCTGTCGAGTACCGTTCGGTCGGTGATCACGATCACTGAGTTGAACAGCCGCTGACCCGCATCGTCGTACAGCGAGGCCAGTTGATGGGCCGTCCAGGCAATGGAGTTGGATTTACCTGAACCTGCGCTGTGCTGGATCAGATAACGCTTGCCCGGCCCTTCGTCGCGGGTGGTGTTGATCAGCTCATTGACCACTTCCCATTGGTGGTAACGCGGGAAGATCATGGTTTCTTTGGTGACCGGTGTGCCGTCGAAGCCCTCGCTGGTTTTTTTGTCCAAATGCAGGAAGCGCCCCAGCACTTTAAGCCAGGCATCGGGCTGCAACAGACGTTGCCACAGGTAGCTGGTGGCGTATTGGCTATCGTCTTCCGGCATCGGGTTGCCCGCGCCGCCCTCTTCGCTGCCGAGGTTAAATGGCAGAAAGAAGGTGTCTTTACCCGCCAACTTGGTGGTCATCGCCACCTCGTTCTGGCCCACGGCAAAGTGCACCAACGCGCCACGTTTGAAGGTCAGCAGCGGTTCTGGTTTGCGCGTCAGCGGGTCTTTAACCGGGCGGTCATTGCGGTACTGGCGCTTGGCATTCTCTACCGACTGCTTGAACTCGCTTTTAAGCTCAAGGGTAGCAGTGGGGATGCCGTTGACGAACAGCACCAGATCCAGCCGTGGGTCGTAACTCTCGCGCGCATGGGGTGAATAAGACACCTCCGGCACCACGCGCAGGCGATTGCAGTGGTAGCGTTTGAGGGTGTTCGGATTCATTCCGTGGTCAGGCTTGAAGCTACACAGCTCGACTTTTACCGCGGGCAATTTGAAGCCATGACGCAGCACATCCAGAGTGCCGCTCTGCTCCAGTTCGCGTACCAGCTTTTGCACCAGCACATCATCCGGGTTGTTCGGGTTGGCCTTGGCAAACTTGTCCCAACGCTCGGGCCAGGCGTCCTTGAAATAGCCCAACACATCTTCGGTATAGAGCCCCGTGCGGCGGTCGTAGCCTTTAGCGGTGCCGACTAACCAGCCTTGGGCAGCCAGGGCGGTGATGATGTCCTGTTGGAATTGCGCTTCCTTGCTGCTCGCCATTACACGGCCTCTTGGGCTGATTCAGGGGATGATGCGCTGGCTGGGGGCTGCCAGCCGCGTACGTCGATTTTGCCGGTGACGGCGGCAGAGATTAGGGCGGAGCGGCGTTCTTGGAGAAGACTAATAAGTGTCTCTGCTTCGACAGACGCGCTCAAAACGTTCGAATACTCATTACCAAGAAAATCAGCAATTTTTTTCTGCTCGCCTAAAGGAGGGAAAGCAAATCTGTACTGTCTAAACTTTTCAGCCGGCAAATGAGAGATCGTTGCCTTTGTATCGGACTCCTCAAAGACTCCTAATGTTTTGGCCGCCATCAAAGCATAAAAAAAGAACTCAGCAGTATCACTATCCGGCGATTGCGAGCGAAGGCGGTGTAATGCTTTTTGGTAGCCAATTCTAATGTTTGAATGCCGCCACATCGCGGCTCGCCCCACATCGCCGCCCTCACATACTAGAAGATCGCCATACCTAACTGTGTACCTCTCGTACTCGTCAGGGCCAATATCCATTAAGGGCAATGCCTCAATATTTACCACACCCCACTGGACATCCTGATTTCTTAAATATTGAAGCGGGGAGATACCGACATTCCTTTTTTCGTCAAGCATCTTTCCAAGCTCGACGGTGTAACGAAAATTCAGTTTACAAACAGTCCAATGCCCCGGCACCTCGCCTAACCACTCCACATCGGAGTTTTTCAAGGGCACGTTTGGGTCGAGGCCTTTGGTGACGGCATGGGAGATTACGGCCTGGCGCTTTTCCTTGAGGAGTTCGATCAGGCGCTGCTGCTCTGCGATCAGCGCGTCGATACGGGCGGTTTCGTGGTCGAGGAATGCGAGTGTCAGACTCAACTCAGCCGCAGGAGGAACAGCGATACAAATCCCACCAACGGTATCAGTGTTTAAATTGAGTTGAGTACCCATTTTTCCAAGACCGCCAAAGCAGAGGCCAGACTCAAAGACTCTGTACAAAAGGCGTTGATCTATAGACAACCATGGGAAATAAACAAATCCATCGTGAATGCACGCCTTAACAGCAGTAATACATGGTTTACCGACAGAGCCCGCGATACTCAAGAACAGTTCGCCCGGCTCAAGCTTTACACTCAAAGAAGATCCAAGAGCGGAAAGTCTCTGAGTTGTTTCGTATAAATAGCCATCAGGCGACGCCGTTACATCCGCGATTCTGACCCAACCAAATTCACCATCATCATCAAAATAAATTGGGTCATCAATAGGTCTCGGAGACGCTCCCCTGAACACTGGAGAAAGCCACTTCAAGGCAACTACAGCCCAATGCTCCGGCACTTCCCCCAACCATTCCACGCCAGAGCTTTTGTACGCCGGATACGCAGGGAAGCTCATGCCGACAGCTCCTCAATCATCTGCTTGATCCTATCAGTGCACGCTTTCAGATCGCGATCAATCTCAGCCAGCGGGCGCGGCGGCTGGAACACATAAAAGTGGCGGTTAAAGGGAATCTCAAACCCAACAACGCCGACCTCACCATCCAGCGCGTCGGTTTTACTTTCGTCAATCCAGGCATCCGGCACATGGGGGATGACTTCGCGCTGGAAGTACTCGTGCACCGACTCGCCCAGCGGCACGTTCTCGTTATCACGCAGGCCCGTGTCCGCTTCCGCTTGGCCCTTGGTCATGCATATATCGGCCTCAGGGTCGCGCTCGCTCAGGGCATTCAGTACGGCTTTGAACTCCGGTGCGCTCAGGCTGACGCTGTGCGCGGTCAGGGCTTTTTTCAGGAATTTGGTGAATGCCTCGCGGTTACGGTGCAGTACGCTCGCATCCAGCGTTTGCAGCGCTTCCATCAGATGCTGCTGGGCTTCACTGTCGAGCTTCTGAATGGCCTTTTCTTCCTGCACTTTAGCGATGCGCTCAACGCTAGTCTGGAAGTTCAGGCGCAGCGGGCGCTCGACGGTGATACGCCGGTAGCCAAAGGCGTCGATAGGGAAGATTTTGCTCTGTGCGGTGTGCTCGAAGCTGCCGTACAGGCGCACCAGCTCGTTGATTTGATCGTCGGTGATGTACTGGCGCTTGCTGCCCAGCGACTTGCGCATTTTGGCGTAGTGCTGGCTGCCATCAATCAGCTGCACCTTGCCCTGACGCGCAGCAACCTTGTGGTTGCTGAGTATCCACACATAGGTGGCAATACCAGTGTTGTAAAACATGTCGGTGGGCAGCGCGACGATGGCTTCAACCAGGTCGTTTTGCAGCAGGTAGCGGCGAATCTCCGACTCACCCGAACCTGCGCCGCCGGTGAATAGTGGCGAGCCGTTGAGGATGATGCCGATCCGCGAGCCACCCTCACGCGGGTCACGCATCTTGCTGACCAAGTGCAAAAGAAACAGCAGCGAACCATCAGACACCCGTGGCAAGCCCGGACCAAAGCGGCCATCGAAGCCCTTGTGGCTGTGCTCATCGGTGATTTGCTTTTGTACTTTCTTCCACTCCACGCCAAACGGCGGGTTGCTGAGCATAAAGTCGAAGCGTTTGTCGGCCAGTTGGTCGTTGGACAGGGTATTGCCGAGCTTGATGCTGGCCACGTCCTGGCCCTTGATGAGCATATCCGCCTTGCAGATAGCGTAAGACTCAGGGTTCAGCTCTTGGCCATGCAGCGATACGCTGACCTTTTCGCTGATGGACTGGATGTACTCATCGCCCTCAGATAAAAAGCCACCGGTGCCCGCGGTCGGGTCATAAATGGTGACGATGCTATTGGGTGCGAGCTTGTGGTCTTGATCAGTGATCACCAACGAGGTGGTGAGGTGCACGATATCGCGCGGGGTGAAGTGCTCCCCGGCAGTTTCGTTAGAGCTTTCGGCAAACTTGCGAATCAGTTCTTCAAAGATGATGCCCATGCCGAAGTTGCTGATGCGCTCAGGCTCCAACGGTGCGACGGCAAAGCGCTGTACCACTTGATACAGCAGGTTGGCGCTCTCCAGTTGCTGAACGAAATCCTCGAAGTGAAAGTGCTCAAAGATTTCGCGGGCGTCCTTGCTGAACGCCTGCACGTAGCTCATCAAGTCGGCCGCCGTCTGGGTATCAGACAACGTGCCGAGGGTCAGTGGTGAGGCGTTGAAGAACTGCTGGCCAGCCGCGCGCAGTAAAATCATCTCGCGAACGGTATCGGGGCGACCTTCCTGGGCGAAGGTTTGTTTGATCACTTCATCCTTGGTTGGCGCGAGTACGCACTCCATCCGCCGTAACAGGGTAAACGGCAGGATGATGCGGCCGTATTGCGATTGCTTGAAGTCACCGCGCAGCAGATCGGCAATGGACCAAAGAAACGCAGCCGTCTGGGAATGATTTTCCGTGTTCACGCAATAACTCCTTGGAGTGCGGGCAAAAACGCAAGTTTACCCCACGCCGACCACCACATGCCTATAGAAAGGCGCTCTCACAATCGGTACTGAACACCCTGCTCTGTGGTTATACGCCAGAGGCTCGATCAGCTAACCATTGTGTTTAGGTTGAGGGCCACCTCAAACAACTTACCTTCGTCACCTAATGTTTACTCAGTACAGGCACGCTTTCACCCACTCGTTAAAAGCCATAGTTACCCCATAGCCAACAGCCACTAGCCCATCCGCCCTAATTGCCCTCCCCTCACCCACCCCCAATACTCCCAACCTCTACTCCAACTCAAACCCAAAAAAACACCCACGGCGGGCGCGGCCTTTAAACCTTGAACGGTTAGCCAGTAGCTATAACAGGGCCTGCCCCTGCGATGTTCAGTGCGCCTCATAAAGCCCCGCCAATCCAATACCCCATCAAAAAATAATCAGCACTCCCCAGAGGTTGCCATGAAGCTTTTTCACTCAATGACGGTTCTTACTGTATTCGGCACGTTGGCTATCGGCATGTCCGGGTGCCAGGTGGTCAAGCCTGCGGAGGGTGATCTTAAGAGTCGCGCTCAAACCAGTATTGGTAAGCCGGTTACGGATATTTCGAACATCCGCAATGATTTCAATACGACGTACTTCAGCGTTAAAACCGCCGGCGGGGAATATACGTGTGAGTTGCCCAGCGGCCCGATGGTGGCTCTCGCGTCCATGGGCATGGGGGCGGGCGCGCAGTGCAATAAGCAGTAAGCTCGCACTCGCGCTAACGGCTGGTTAACCCGCTTGTTTGCGCGCGAGTTCTCGCAATGTTGTGCGTAATTCTGTCGGGCGCACGGGTTTGGAGAGGATGGCGATATTGTTTTCTCGAAGCTGTGTCTGGATTTTATCGGTGTCGTGCCCGCTGAGTATCAACGCGGGCACCGCCCAGCCGCGTTGTTGGCGCAGGCTGTTGATGCACTCGATGCCGGTTGCGTGGTTGCCCAGGTCATAGTCGGCGATGATGACGTCGCAGTCGCTGCTCAGGTTTTGCCCGGTCAATTCGGCCTGCACTGTGCAGCCCCAGCGCTCCAGCAGTGCGCGGGTGGCCATTAATACGTTGTGATCATCTTCGATCAGGCAGACTTTCAAGCCTGTGAGCAGCCAGGCTTTGTGCTCGCCTTCTTGAGGGGCAACGGTTGGCGGCGGCACTGTCGGCGCTAAACCATTCAAGCAGACTGACGTGCCGTGCCCCACCCGCGAGCGGATAGCAACTTCAAGGTTCATCAAGTAGCCCAGACGCTTGACGATGGAAAGGCCCAGGCCCACGCCTTCAACGTCTTTGTCGCGCTGATGGCGCACGCGGTAAAACTCTTCAAACACTTTTAGCAGGTGCTCTTTATCAATCCCCCGCCCCTGATCATGAACCTCGATCGCAAGCCCACTACCGCGCTTGCGCACGCCGATCAATACCGGGCGCTGGGCACCGTACTTGAAGCAATTGGACAGTACGTTTTGCACCATGGTTGTGAGCAGCACAGGGTCAGCCCGGACCCAATGCGGGCAAGGCCTCAGGCGCAATTCAACACCGGCCCAACGCGCAGCCTCGGCATTTTGCCGCACCACGTCGGCCAAAAAGTCCCCCAGGTGCAGGGGCTGAAAGGTGGGCAGTACGCGGCCGTTGTCCAGGGTGTAGAGGTCGAGTATCGAGCGAAAGAGTTGCGAAACGTTGAGGAGCGAGCGGTCGATGCTGTCCACCAGGCGTTGCTCGTCATCCCCCAGGCGGGCTTCGCGCAAGCACGCGGTAAAAAGGCCGATGGAATGGATGGGCTGGCGCAGGTCATGGCTGGCCTGGGCCAGAAAGCGCGATTTTTCCAGGTTGGCGGCCACGGCTTCTTCAGAAGCTTTGCGCGTACGCTCCAGCAAGAGGTGGGCATACAGCGGAATCACCGTGCTGGTGATCATCAGCATCAGCACCATAAAAGGTTGCGTCCGCCACCAGGGTGTCAGCCAGTAGACGATCATTAACGCCAGCAGCGCCAGCGCTGTGGCAATGGCCAGGTAGCGCGAGCCATAGCGCATGCCGTTACCCAAGTTGATCCAGACCATCACCGCGTAGAGAGGCAGCGCCGCTTCTGCGCCGACGATCAACCCGAACGAGGTCCCGGTGTAGTCGTGAACCATCCCCAATATTCGGCGCACAGGGTAATGCCCGGGCCACTGAGAAATGGCGTAACGAAAGCCAATGGACGCCAGCAGGAACAGCACGTAATAAAGGATGACAGGGAGATAACGCTCTACCTGGTGCCCAGGCAGAAAGCCCAGCACGCTGATGTAGCCAATGGCGCAGAGGGTCACAATGATGCGCAAGTTGGCCTGGTCGAGTTCGGTGTTCTTCTGAAACGTCATACAGAGCATCCTGAACTGAGCATCTGGCAGGCCGTGATGGGCCCTACGGGTTATCAACAGGCTCGATGCTAAAGCCATCCTTATAAAAAGCCTGACTCAAGGTAAAACACGATATGTCATGCAGAATCATTATTGCCGACGACCACCCGATGTTTCGCGAGGGGATGTTGCGCACCGTGCAACGCCTGTTACCTGAGGCGACGGTAGAGCAGGCGGGCGACTTTCAGACGGTCAAGGCGTTGATACAAACGGGCGAAGAAGTCGACACACTGATTCTTGACCTGCGCTTTCCCGGTTTGACCTGCATGAGCCTTTTGCATGAACTGAGACAAACATTGCGGCGCACCACGCTGATCGTCGTGTCGATGGTCGATGACCCGGCGCTGATCGAGCAGGTGATGGCTTTGGGCATCGACGGCTTTATTGGCAAAAATATCGCCCCAGACGACATCGGGCAGGTGCTGCTGGCCATTCGGGAAGGCAATGTGCTGGTTAAATGTACGCCCTCGGGCTTGCTGCCACTGCACACCCATGTGCTCACCACTCGCCAGCAGGAAGTACTGCGCCTGATTGCGGACGGCAAGACCAACAAGGAAATTGCCAAGGTGCTCTCTATTTCGCCCTTTACCGTGCGTATTCATGTGTCGGCACTCTTGCGCGCCTTGAATGTGCCCTCTCGGGCAGCAGCGGCGGTGAAGTATTCAGGTATCCATTGAGGCCTGACTGTATCAGTGCGCGAGTACGGGGTAAGTCATACAGATGGGCTAATAGCGGATTGATAGGCCACAAACAGGCAAAAAAAAAGGCACTGGCGATTGCTCACCAGTGCCTTTTTTTACTTGAGGGCAAACCTGCCCAGCCCGCTTACACCTGAGCGTTCGGCACCACCTGGATCGCCGATTGGGTACCTCGCGTCAACTCGCGGTACTCGTAGGTCACTTTGTCAGGCGTGACCTTGCCGCTGTAGCCCTTCTTGATGTTGGCGACGATGTAGTTGAAGTCGCTCTTGCTGCGGGTGGTGACGACGATGTTGGCGTTGCTGCTGGCGCTGGACACGTAGTTGCCCACTTGCGACAGCGGCTGCTGGAGGTGTTTGTCGCGTTTTTTCACCAAGGCCTGCGGGACGTTGACCTGCATCGAGTCCATGCTTTCGACACTGGCCGCGCCAACGTCATTGCGCTTGTCTACCGGTACCGCCTCCTGACGGGTCGTCAGTTGCACCACCGCGACATCGCCCGACTGGCGCTCGATGGCCGCCTTGGCTTGACGGGCGTTTTCCAGGTCTTTTTGGCGACCCACGTAGTAACCGGTCGGCGCGCCCAAGGCCGCACCAATGGCGCAACCGACGCGAGGATTGCCACCCGTACCGGCCGCAATCGCCGCGCCACCAATGCAACCGAGCACACCACCGACCGCCGTACTGCCCACGGGCGAGTTCTGGCAACCACTCAACAACAAGCCGCTACAGGCGAGCAACACGGTCGATACAACAAGTGCACGTGACAAGGGCGATTCCTTTCGAGAGTGAAAATGAGCATTCATTGAGGCTGATACCCGTAGGACAGGCCCCCGAGCAGGTGCAGGCGCACCCGTTCGTTAAGCGGGTAAAACACCGGCTGGACCTGCGCCGTCCACTGCACACTGTGGGCAATGAGCCAGCCCATTACCCCAAGCGTGGAGCCGTTCTGGCGCTTGAGGTCGAGAAACAGCGGTTGTTCGGTCACCTTATTGGTCCAGAGCATCGGCACCGCCAGCACCACCAGCGCATAGCCTGCGAAGGCGGCCATGTAGAGCCTCGGCGGCACATAACACAGCGCCCGCCCGAAGAACCCCAGGCACTTGAAGATGTGGGTAAAGGCGCCGAGCAGGGAAAACAACAGGGCGATCATCGGCACAATCAGAGCCCGGTAACTGTCACGACCGATTTGCGCCTTTTCGCCTCTGTCGCGGTAGCTCTGCGGGTCCACCAGGCGATCTTCGATTAACTGTTTGGCATCATGGCTAATGGTCGGCCGGTACACGGTCTGCTCAAAGCCGCCAAGTGACAGGTCGGGTTGCAAGGTGATCATGTAGGGCAAATGCAAAGCATCGCGCCATTTGTTCTGTATCGGCAACTGCGCAAAAAACTGCCCGCGCGGCAAGCCCGGATCGATCCATCGGTCGACCGACTTCAGCCCGGAGGCATAGGCGCTGCGGGCATCCAGTTGCACGCGCTTGGCCACGGCCCGATTGAAACCCGCACGGTCATTGGGGCGCCAATCGTCGGCCACCGCAATGCCCTTCTCGCGCAGCGACTGGCGGACTGTGTTGGCATGGCGCCTGGGTACATTGTTGGGGGTCAGGCGGCGATTACGTTGTTTGAGGCTCTGCTCGTAATCGCTCCAGGCCTGCTGTTGGCGCCGGGCGATAGAGGCCGCGCTGATCGCCTCCAGGTAACGGCTACTGCCCAATTGGTACTGGCGATAGCTCTCGTTCAGTTCGGCGAGGGAGTCTTGGTAGTGACGATAATTGACCGCAACGTTGCCGCGCACGGTTTCGGCAAACAGCTCGAAAAACAGCTGAGCCTGGGGTTTGATTTTTTCGATCAGGTGATCTGCCGACAGCAGCATATTGGGCAACGTCGCCAGCAGGGTCTTGCCCTCGGGGCTCTGCAACTCTTCGCCGGTGAGGTTGAGACCGGCCAGTTGGAAATCGTCGTGCCTCACCAAGTACGTAGCCGGCACACCCAAGGCCGCACGCGCGCGCTCATCGGGCGTCGAGCGATCCACCAGGTGATTGACCAATGCCAATTGCGCATAGTACGTGGTGCCGATGCAGGCGACGATCACCAGAAGCGCACAGATCGTTGTGCGAAGACGGCTCCAGCCTTGGCGCAAACTCCTTTTCAGCACCGCCCCCAACCCCAGCAGGGCCACCGCCGTGCCGGCGATCAAGCGTCCGTAAACCTCGATGGACTCCACTTGATGCTGGCTGGCCAGACCACCGACGACATCCAGCAAACGGGCGTTGAAACCCATTTCGACAATCAGGTACAGCAGCGTCAGGGTCAGCATCACCACAACCAGTACACGCTCTTGATGCCGGGGCAGCGGGTTCTTGTCTTTGCGTAGCCAGTGCAACAACCCACTCGGTGTGAGGCCGGTCAAAACCCGGGCTCCGCGCTGGAGATCAAGTTGATCACCAGTCGGCGACGGGGTGTCGCAGTCGCCTGAGCGTGTTCAACGACGGCATCCGCCACCGGCTGCGGCAGCGTAGAAGCAATCGCCTCTTTGGGCTCCGGTTTGGGTATGGGCTTGGGCGCAGGGGCAGGGGCAGGCACAGGCACTGGCACAGGCTTAGGGGGCACTGGAGGCTTGGGCGCCGGTGCGGGGTCAATCGCTGGTTTGGCTTTGGACAGGCCAAGCAGCAGCCCCGGCAGGTCGATCTTCATCGGCCCACGGAAGTTTTTATCTTTCGAAGAGTAGGTCCAAGCCTCGGAGTGCTGGCCATTCATCTGCATGGCGACAAAGTTCTCGCCGTTCTCACTGCGCTGGAAGGCCAGAATGTCGCCACAGCCGCCCAGTCGATAGGGGCCCCAGACAGACTTGCCGGAGATCACCACCAGCGCAGTTTGCGAATCGCACTGGGCAGTGCGGTAGCTCATGACCACCGCCGTGTCGCCGTCCAGCTCCATCGTGGTTTCGACGGTGCTTTCACGCCAGTCGTCCGGCAGTTGCACCTGCATCTTACGCTCGTGCAGGTTCAAATACGCTCGGCCAGTCGGGGTTTCCATGTGACTGAAAGGCCCGCTCACCGAATTAAAGCGACCGATCTCCTGGTCGGCCTGCGCGGCGAACGCGCTGCACAGCAGCACAAGCAACAGGCTGCGAGTCACCAGCCTGGCCAGCACTTGCAGCACTCTGATGGGTTTCAACGTGCGTCATCCTTAACCGAATTCCTGGGCGAGCCGACAATTCGCTTCGCGCGGGGATGCTAGCACAAAGCCATAACCTCACGATAATGCAGTTTTGGGGCGTCTGCGGCCTCTGTGTCTCAGTAGTCCGCTGTTTTAAAAGCGTTACGCACCCACCTGCGAGATGTTTGGAGAGCCCGGAGCGAGACAGGCGAGCACAAACGATAAAGGTTAATTAATGTCGACATTCAGGCATTTCCACCTTCGCGCACCCGTCTAGTCTCCAACCTCAAAGCGCCCTGGCGTCGATCAACGCAGCAGTTTCCACCATTAGGAATTAAGCATGGGAGTGAAGTAACTCGCCCGTTTCAGTGTGCGAAGGACCCAGATCGAGGGACACCCAGGGTGCTGATGACCCTGTAAGAACAATCGGCATTCATAAAAGTGTCACACGATTGTTGCAAAGTTCTCGGGCCCGATCTCACACGGAATTTCTTTGATGAAAAGCTTAATGAAGTCTGCTGCACTGGCTGTTGCTGTTTCTCTCTGCGCTACGTCGGCGGCGTTTGCTGCTGAGAGCGTACGTCTGACAGGTTCCGGTGCCAGTTTCCCGGCTCCGATTTACCTGACCTGGTTTAAAGATTTCAGCAAGAAAACCCCTGGTGTCACCGTGGACTATCAGTCCAAGGGCAGCGGTGCGGGCGTTCAGGACTTTTTGAACAAGACCGTTGATTTCGCTGCAAGCGACTCGGCAATGAGCAAAGAAGACATCGCTAAAGTGGCTGAAGGCGTGCAATTGCTGCCAATGACCGCCGGTGAAATCGTCTTGGCGTTCAACCTGCCAGGCAACCCGAAAGAGCTGAAATTGCCACGCGATGTTTACTCCAACATCTTCCTGGGCAAGATCACCAAGTGGAACGACCCACTGATCGCTGCCGCCAACCCTGGCCTGAAGCTGCCTGATCTGCCGATCACTGTGGTGGTGCGTGCTGACTCCAGCGGTACCACCGCGGTCTTCACCAAGCACTTGGCTGCCATCAACCCTGAGTTCAAAAAAGACCTGGGTGAAGGCAACACCGTTAACTGGCCTGCCAGCGACAAGTTCATCAAATCGCCTAAAAACGATGGTGTGACTGCCACCGTTCGTCAGACCCCAGGCGCCATCGGTTACATCGAATACGGCTTCGCCAAACTGGCCAAAGTTGACTTCGCTCAACTGCAAAACAAGGCCGGCGAGTATGTTGTGCCTAACGCTGAAAGCGGTGCCGAAGCCTTGGCTGCGGTGAAGATGCCAGAAGACCTGGTGGCCTGGCTGCCAGATCCGGACGGTGCCAAGTCTTACCCGATCACCACGTACACCTGGATGATCTTCCGCAAGCACAACGAAAACCCGGCCAAGGCCAAAGCCATGCGTGAAATGGTTGAGTACGGCCTGACTGAAGGTCAGAAAATCTCTGACTCGATGGGCTACATCCCGCTGCCACCGTCGGTTGTTGATCAAGTTCGCAAAGCGTCTGCCAACATCCAGTAACACGCGTGAGGTCTCTCCCGGCAGGCGCTTGCCATGCCGGGAGAGTGTCCCCCCAGCTCCGGAATTAGCCAATGAATACACCATTTGTCGTACCGGTTAATCCGGATTCTGCTTGCCAACCACCGTCCGCGAAGGACTTTCTGGTTGATCGCACCTTCCGTGCACTCGCTCGTATAGGGGTCGTTTTGATTCTGGCGTTGGTCTTCGCCTTGGTATTCGAGGTAGGACGCAAGGCCCTTCCCGGCATGGAAAAGCACGGTTTCGACGTGATTTTCGGCAGTGTCTGGGACGTTAACCAAGGCAAATACGGCATTCTGCCGGCTATTTGGGGCACGCTTTACAGTGCTTTTATCGCGCTGTTGATCGCAGGTGTATTCGGCGTCAGCATGGCGATTTTCCTGACCCAGGATTTCTTGCCAGCCCGGCTGGCTGCTGTGTTTCGTACCATCGTAGAACTGCTCGCCGCCATCCCGAGTGTGGTGTATGGCCTGTGGGGCATCTACGTGGTGATACCGGCTATTCGCCCGCTGACCGCGTGGCTGAACACTGAGCTGGGCTGGATTCCTTTCTTCGGCACCTCTTTGAGCGGGCCGGGACTTCTCCCCGCGGCACTGGTACTGGCAATCATGATTCTGCCCACCATTGCTGCTGTTTCGCAGGACGCCCTCACCGCCGTCCCGATGAAAACCAAGCAAGCCGCCTACGGCATGGGCACCACCCACTGGGAAGCGATTCTCAAGGTGATGGTGCCATCGGCCGCCACCGGTATTTTCGGCTCCCTGGTACTCGGCCTCGGCCGTGCGCTGGGTGAAACCATGGCCCTGGCGATGCTGGTAGGCAATGCAAACAATATTTCACTGTCTCTGTTTGCGCCGGCCAATACACTGGCCGCCTTGCTGGCACTGAACTTCCCTGAAGCCGGGCCCAACGAGATCGAAGTGCTGATGTACGCAGCCCTGGTGCTGATGTTCATCACGCTGCTGGTTAACGTGTTCGGCTCCATGATCATGCTCTACGCCCAGCGGGGTCATAAGTAATGACAAACCTCACGTCCCCTACCAAGGCGCTGCCAAGCCTGCAACGCCGGCTCGAAGGCCGCTCGCTGCGCAGCCTGATACTGACCACGCTGGTGTGGTTTGGCGCGTTGCTGGCCAGTGTGCCGCTGATTTCCGTGCTTTATATGTTGATCACCCGCGGCGGTGCACGCCTGAGCCTCGAGGTGTTCACCGAGCTGCCACCCACCGGCTTTGAGACCGGCGGCGGTTTCGGTAACGCCTTGGCCGGTACGTTTGTGATGGTCGGTATCGCTGCCGCCATCGCGGTGCCGGTCGGCATCCTGGCTGCCGTGTTCCTCGCAGAGCTGGGCCCGGACAGCAAGCTGGCCAACGCCTCGCGCTTTGCCGCCAAAATGCTCACCGGCCTGCCGTCGATTCTGGCCGGTGTATTTGCCTACGCGCTGGTGGTGATGACCACCGGGACCTACTCGGCGCCTGCCGGTGGCGTGGCCCTGGCGGTGTTGATGCTGCCGATCGTGGTGCTGACGGCTGAAGAGTCGATGAAGATGGTGCCCAAGATCATGAAAGACGCCGCTTACGGCATGGGCTGCACCCGCTCGCAAGTCATCTGGAAAATCGTCTTGCCCACCGGCCTGCCGGCCATTTTGACCGGTGTGATGCTCGCCGTCGCACGCGCCGCCGGTGAAACCGCACCGCTGCTGTTTACCGCACTGTTCAGCAACTACTGGATCTACCACGACGGCAGCCTGGCGGTGATGAATCCAACGGCCTCGCTTGCCGTACTGATTTACAACTTCTCTGGCATGCCCTTCGACAACCAGCTCGAACTTGCCTGGGCAGCTTCGCTGGTGCTGGTGATGATCGTACTGCTCGTGAATATCGTCAGCCGTATTTTCGGCAAGCCAAAGTATTGAGATAGGGAGCACCTGATTTTGAACGTATCAACTGCGCAAATAGCCGCTCCGTTTATCACCCAGGTCCCTGTGGTCATGGACTGCAAGCTGGACAAGATTTTCTACGGCAACTTCCTGGCCGTCCGTGACAGCCATGTGCCGATTGAAAAGAACAAAATTACCGGCTTTATCGGCCCGTCTGGCTGCGGCAAAAGTACTGTGCTGCGTAGCCTCAATCGCATGAACGACCTGGTCAAAGGCTTCCGCTTTGAAGGCCACGTGCACTTCTTGGGGCAGGACGTTTACGGCAAAGGTGTAGACCCGGTTGTGGTACGCCGCTACATCGGCATGGTGTTCCAGCAACCGAACCCGTTCTCGATGAGCATCTTCGACAACGTTGCCTTCGGCCTGCGCCTCAACCGCTACAAGGGCGACATTGGCGACCGCGTCAAACACGCCCTGCAAGGCGCGGCGCTGTGGGATGAAGTCAAAGACAAGCTCAAGGTCAGCGGCCTGTCGCTGTCCGGTGGTCAACAACAGCGCCTGTGCATCGCCCGCGCCATCGCCACCGAGCCAGAAGTGCTGCTGCTGGATGAGCCGTGCTCGGCACTCGACCCGATCGCGACCCGTCGTGTGGAAGAGCTGATGGTCGAGTTGAAAAAGGACTACACCATCGCCCTGGTGACCCACAACATGCAGCAAGCCATTCGTGTGGCGGATACCACGGCGTTTTTCTCGGTGGATATCTCCCAGGGCACCCGTACCGGTTATCTGGTTGAGATGGGTCCTACCACCCAGATCTTCGATAACCCACGCGAACAAATGACCAGTGACTACATCACCGGCAAGTTCAGCTGAGTAACAGGCGCCCGCACGTCAGCGGGCATCGGTTTGTTACAACGTGCTTTTTACTGTTTTCCAGGAATACCAATGCCTGCATCGCGTCGTCTTGATCTGCCAGCCATTGAACACTCACTGCGTGAGGTTCAAAGCGGCTTTGCCGAGCTCAGCCGGCACTTTACCGAGCAGCGCGATCCGCTGACCGACGAAGTGCTGAACAATGTGCTTGAAGGCTATGCGCTGATTGATGACTATGTCGCTCGGGGTGTCGACCTGTTTGACCTTCAGCAACTCAACCTGATGCTGGAGATCAATGCGACCGTGCTGTGTGGCAGCGACCCGCAGCGGCGCCTGGAATACGCTCAGCACCTGTTGGCGACCGAGGAGCACTTCTTCAACAACGTTGAGGGAGGCATAAAGGACTTGTTCAACTGGTACGGCGCGCATCGCAACGAATCCGTGTGGAAGCGTGCGGCCGGGGTCTATGTACGCATCCTCAGCGAGCCGCAATTGTTTATCGAAGGCAATCACCGCAGCGGTTCACTGATCGTCAGCTATTTGCTCATGCGCGAAGGCTTGCCGCCGTTTGTACTGACGCTGGAAAACGCCGAAGGCTACTTCAACCCTTCGTCGGTCATACGCAATTCGGCCAAACATGGCGTCAGAGCGTTGTATGAATTGCCCAAGATCAAGAAGAAGTACGCAGCTTTCCTGGAAGATCAGTCACCGGCTCCCAGAAAGTTTTTTCTTAAAGACAAACCCTTGACCGTCATTCAAGGAAGGCACTGATGAACAAGGAATCAACCCTCGCTAACGGCCCTACGGTGGTCGGTCGATTAAAGCAGGCCGTTCAGGCCAGCCTCCCGACATCGCTGCAAAAACGTCAACGCGTGCGTATTTCGTTTGATATCGATGACACCCTCGCCTGCCAGCTTCACCATTGCGACGTCGAGCAAAGCCGCCTGCCCGATTGCGTCCATCGCTGGTTGGGTGAACCGCTGCGTTTCGGCACCCGCGCCCTCATCCGTGAACTGCGCCGCCAGGGCTGCAGCATTTGGGTCTACACCTCGTCCGGCCGCACCCCGGCCTACATCAAGCGTTGGCTCATGCTGTACGGCATCCGCGTTGACGGCGTGGTCAACAGTGATCGCCACAGCCTTGCGCTGGCAGCTCGCGGGCTGTCAAACGCCCCGTCGAAATTGCCATCGGCCTTCGATATCGACCTGCATGTGGATGACTCCGAAGGCGTGAGGCTTGAAGGTCAAGACCACGGTTTTCGCGTTGTCGTGGTTCACCCTGAAGACGAAAACTGGGCCCAACACGTGCTGGACGCAGTCGCCGTGGTCCAGGCGCAGCTGGACTGGCAACACTCGTTCAAACGCCCAGCCCCGGCAGCACAGACCGCCAGGGCGTTTTCTTCCTGATCCCTGTAGCCCGCCACTCAGGGTCGCTTCGCAACCCATCGCAGCCTCATGCTTCGGCAGCGACTACAGGGTTCATGCAGCTTTTGTAGCCGCTGACGAGGCACGAAGGCTGCGATGCGGGCCGCAGGACCGCCTTTCAAGGTGGCTACGTCCGGCCAACCAGCCGTCGCGGCCACCTCACCATCCCCACCACCAGCGCCAGCAACATCATCCCCAGCGACACCGCTTCGCTCGCCCCCACCCGATGGCCCAGCATCAGCATCGAGCCCACAACCCCGAACACCGGAATCAACAACGACAACGGCGCAACCCTCGACACCGGGTATTCCCTGAGCAATACATTCCAGCCCCAGTAACAAAAATGCGTGGCGACATAGACCTGAAACAACAGCGACAACACGGCCACCCACTCAATGTGCGAAACAACGCTCACAAACGGCGCGCTGCCGTGTGCCAGCCACGTGAGCGCAAGCAACGGCAGCGGCGGGAACAGACTGGCCCAGACCACAAAGGCAAAGATCTCCCGCACCTTCGACTGCTTGATGATGATATTGCCCACGCTCCAGCTAAAGGCGCTGACCACCAGCAATCCATAGCCCACAGTCGTCCCATGGCCAGGGCTGCTGAGGATGATACTGATCAGCCCCAACACCCCGAGCCCTACCCCGAGCTTCTGCCCAACACTCAACCGCTCGCCAAACAGCAACACGCCCCAGCCCAACGTGAAAAACGCACTGAACTGAATCAACAGCGCTGCGGTGCCCGGTGGCACGCCCATTTCAATGCCCAGGTTAATCAGCGCCCACATCGCCACGCCGAAAATCAATCCATACGCCGCCAGCCATTTCAGGGCGATGGGCGGTCGCTTGATAAAAAACACCCACGGTAGCGCCGCCAGCGTAAAACGCAGCGCGGTGAGCAACAGCGGATCAATGGCCGCCAGCCCCAGTTTAGTGATGGGAAAGTTAAGCCCCCACATCGCCGTCACGGCGATGGCCAAGGCCAGGTGTTTGTTTTGCATCGTGATGGCGTCCAGTCGTCAGCGCGGATGCCTGTCTGCATCCGCTGGACGTCACTATGCGCACTCAGCGCCATGGCCCGCTTGCACTCCAAGGTCAACATTCATTAAATTTGGGCCATGCGCGAAATAAACATAGATCCCTACGAAAACACGCCACGCGATGCCGTCGTCACAGCCAACAACTACCCCGACGGGCAGCACTTTGCGCTGCACACCCATCAACGCGGGCAATTTGCCTATGCCGCTTGCGGCGTGATTACAGTGTTCAGCGGCCAGGGCAACTGGGTGGTGCCGCCGCAACGGGCGATCTGGGTGCCGGCGGGCGTGGCCCATGAAATGACCATGGCCGGGCCGGTAACTATGCTCAACACGTACATTGCCAACCCGGCCGCCATGCAACTCGCCCTGCCCGCCCACTGCCAGGTCTTCGGTGTTTCGTCCTTGCTGCGTCAGTTATTGCTGCAAGCCCAGGACATTCCAGCGTTGTACGACGAGACCCAACGGGAGGGCCTGCTGATGCGCTTGTTGCTGCACGAAATCGCCGCCATGCCGCCCTTGTCCCTCAACGCGCCCCTGCCCAACGAACCCCGGCTTGCACGTGCCTGCCGCCACCTGCTGGCGCAGCCGTCATTGAACATCGGGATCGACGACATGACCCGACAAGTGGGCATGAGCCGCCGCACCTTCACCCGACTGTTTCGCCAACAGACCGGCATCAGCTTTGTTGAATGGCGCCAGCAAGCCTGCTTATTGGCCGCAGTGGTGCGCCTGGGCAACGGCGAACCAGTCACACGAGTCGCCACCGACCTGGGCTACAGCAGCCCCAGCGCGTTTACCAGCGTGTTTCGCAAGGTTCTGGGCGAAGTGCCGAGCCGGTATTTTGCGTAATAGCAGCAGAAAAATAATACAAATAATTTTTTGTACAAACCCAATAAATCACCAATAACATAAATTTTTATTTGTATTAAATAGAAGGCTTCATTTTCTATAGCCTACAATACAAACAAATATTTGGCTTAAAGCTCAAAACAGCTATTACACAAAGGATTATTTACCTTATGCGTATTCAGCGCATGTCTGACGAAGCCATTGCCATTCAGTTGGGTAAAGCCATCCGTGAGCGTCGATTGCGCAAAAACACAACCCAGGAGCAACTGGCTGAAGCCATCGGTGTCAGTACGCCGACCCTGCAAAAACTTGAAAAAGGCAAAGGCACCCTTGCCGTCCTGATTGCGGCGTTAAGAGAGCTCAATGCTCTGGAACTGCTTACAGCGCTGACTAGCCCTGCACCAGCCAGCCCTTTGGCAGCTTCTAAAACCCCTTCTTTGCGCCTCAGGGCTAAAGGCCGCCCAAAAAATGCATCAAAGGATGTAAGCCAGAAGTATCCGGGCAGCACTACAGGCAAACTGCTCTTCCCTAAAATAACAACGAGAAAAGACCATGGCGAAAGTCGCTGAGGTATGGATCTGGGACAGGAAAGTAGGCGCCGTTCTCTGGGACGAAACACGTCCGGTTCCCACCGGCACGTTTGAATTTGAGCCAGAGTTTTGCTTGATCGGCCTGCAACTCGCCCCGCTGACGATGCGAGCCGAACCTGAAGTGATCTACGAATTTGCATCGCTTCCAGACAAAGCGTTCAAACGCCTGCCGCCATGCTTGTCTGACTCTTTACCGGACGACTTCGGTAATGCAGTGATCGATAGCTGGCTGGCCACCCAAAACCGGGACCCCAAGACTTTCACTCCGGTCGAGCGATTGCTGTACATAGGTAGCCGCGGCATGGGAGCCCTTGAATACAAGCCTGATGCATTGAAGCCCGTAGACACTATTGAACGCCTGCAGATAGACGCACTGGTCGACCTTGCCGGCAAGATTCTGGCTGACCGCCATGACCAACTCGATGGCCTACGGCTTGCCCCCCAAACAGACCGCGACGATGAGGCGTTGAAAAGTCTGTTTAAAATTGGCTCATCTGCTGGCGGCGCACGGGCCAAGGCCATTATTGCCCTCAATGAAAAAAGCGGTGAGATTTGCTCCGGTCAAATTCAGGCGCCAGAAGGCTACAGCTATTGGTTGCTCAAGTTTGATGTCGACCAAAAAGAGAACGCACTGGGTGACCCGCAAGGGTTCGGTAAAGTCGAGTATGCCTACCATCTGATGGCCAAGGCCGCCGGGATCGAGATGACCGAGTGCAGGTTGTTACAAGAGGGATCGCGGTCTCACTTCATGACCAAGCGCTTCGATCGAATGGAAGACGGCGACAAACTGCACGTGCAAACCCTGTGTGCAATGGATCAGGCGGACTACAACGCCCCTGGTACTTACAGCTATGAATCAGCCCTGATGGTTTGTCGTGATCTGGAACTGAGTCGTCTTGAGCAAATTGAGCTTTACCGGCGCATGGTTTTCAATGTCTTGGCCCGCAACCAGGATGACCATACACGCAACATTGCATTCATGGTCTGGCGCGACGGTATCTGGAAACTGACGCCAGCCTACGACGTCTGCTGGTCCTACAATCCCGCCGGAGACTGGACTGCCAAACACCAAATGACACTCAACGGAAAGCGGGACGACTTTTTGCTCGACGACCTGCTCAGGGTCGCGACTCATATCGCCAACTTCAATCCGCGAACAGTGATCAAAAAGGTCGCTTCAGCTGTCAGTCACTGGAAAACCTTTGCGACCAAGGCGCAGGTTCCTGATGCGCTTATCGACCATATTGCAGCGTCTCACCGGCTCTACTTGGCTAAAGATCTATAACACTGTCCTCTGCAGCACTCTCAATACAAGGGCTGTAAGGCGACGATCTTAACGTCGTTTAACGGCCCTGAAAGCTCCCCCACATCACTGCGCCGTGCTTCCCCCCTCACACCGCCCCAACCCCTGAAAACGCGCTTCAAAATCTTCCGCCAATTGCTCCAGCGTCACACTGCCCAGGCGCTCGATCAGCAGTGCTTGAGCGGCATCGAAAGCATCGGTGAGGGCGGCATTCACGGCTTGTTCAACCAGGCATTCCGGGTGGTCGGTGGATAGGCCGATGGCGAACAGCGAGGCCGAGCCAAGGGCTTCGTGGATGTCCAGCAAGGTCATGTCCGCCAGCGGTTTGGCCAGTGTCCAGCCGCCGCGATGGCCCTTTTCCGAGCGTACATAACCTTGCTCCTTGAGCAGGGCCATGGTGCGCCGAATGACCACGGGGTTAGTGCCCAGCATCTGCGCAAGGGTGTCGGAGGTGGCCGGGTGTTCGTGGCGCGCCATGTGGATCAGGACGTGCAGCATGCGGGACAGGCGGGTGTCGTTTCTCATGGGCGTTCGTTTCAAACGTGAAGGTGCGCCGAGTATCGCTCGCCACACTAAAAGTTACGAGAGTGTTGACACACTTACTTCACGTAACTTACGTTGTATCGAGAAATCTTCGAGGGGTCGAAGAATCAACGAGAGGCGTGATCATGGTTTACGACGTGGTGATTGTGGGTGGGAGCTATGCCGGTCTGTCCGCGGGCTTACAGCTGGCGCGGGGCCGACGCAAGGTACTGGTGATTGATGCAGGGCTTCGGCGCAATCGATTTGCCCAGCACTCCCACGGTTTTCTGGGGCAGGACGGCCGCGCCCCTGGCGAAATCGCCGCTCAGGCGCGGGCGCAATTGCTGGCGTACCCGACGGTTGAGTGGGTCGATCAATCGGCGGTAAAGGCCGGCCAATGTGCTGAAGGGTTTGCCGTGGTGACGGCTGACGAACAACGCTTTGCGGCGCGGCGCTTGATCATCGCCACCGGCATGGTCGATGTCCTGCCAGAAATACCGGGGCTGGCAGAGCGCTGGGGCAAGCATGTATTTCATTGCCCGTATTGCCACGGCTATGAACTGGACGGCGGGCCGATCGGGGTGTTGGCGGCCACGCAAGTGGCGTTGCATCAGGCGCTGATGCTGCCGGATTGGGGCCCGACCACCTTGTTTCTGAATGGTGTGTTCGAGCCCGATGCCGAACAATTGGCCAGCCTGGAAAAACGTGGGGTAACGCTGGAACGCGAGCAGATTGTGTCCATCAGCGGCCACGCGGATGTGACGCTGGCCAGCGGTCGTGTGGTTGAGTTGGCAGGCGTGTTCACCCAGCCGCACATGCACATGGCCAGCCCATTGCCCATGCAACTGGGCTGCGAGTTCGAGGCCGGACCGATGGGGGATTTCATCAAGGTCAACGCCACCCGCGAAACCAGCGTGCCGGGGGTGTTTGCCTGTGGCGATGCGGCTGTGGCCGCTGGCAACGTGGCCATTGCCGTGGGTGATGGCGCGCGAACCGGATCAGCGGCGCATCAATCACTGATGTTCCGCTAACCCCCTGTAGGAACGAGCTTGCCTCGCGATCTTTTAAAGATCAAAAGATCGCGTGGCAAGCTCGCTCCTACAGATTTCTACTTACGAATTCCCCCGCGCCCGTGCGACAAACGCGCGGGTGCGCGGTTCTTTTGGGTGCACCAGCACGTCACTCGGTGTGCCCGCTTCGACGATGACGCCGTGGTCCATAAACGCCACGCGAGTGGCGACTTCCTGGGCAAAGCGCAATTCGTGGGTCACCACGATCATGGTCATGCCTTCTGCCGCCAGATCACGCATGACGGCCAACACCTCCCCCACCAATTCCGGATCGAGCGCGCTGGTGGGTTCGTCAAACAGCATCAGCGAGGGCTTCATGGCCAGCGCACGAGCAATCGCCACGCGCTGCTGTTGCCCGCCGGACAGTTGACGCGGGTAAGCATCAACCTTGGCCGAAAGCCCCACCCGTGCTAACAGCGCGAGCGCCGCCTCGGTGGCCTCTTCGCGACTTTTGCGCTGCACCAGCATCGGCGCCTTGATGATGTTTTCAAGCACGGTCAAGTGACCGAACAGGTTGAAGTTTTGAAACACCATGCCGGTCTTTTCACGCTGCCGGGCAATCGCCCGCGGTGTCAGCCCGAAAAAACGGTTGCCCTTGCGGGTGTAGCCCACCAGTTCGGCATCCACGTAGATAAACCCGCTGTCGGGGGTTTCAAGCTGGTTGATACAACGCAAAAAAGTCGACTTGCCTGACCCCGAAGGGCCAATCAGGCACAACACATCGCCGCGCTGGACGGTCAGGCTAATGCCCTTCAACACCTCGGTCTGGCCGTAGCGTTTATGAATGCGCTGAGCACTCAGCACCGGTACATCACCGGCCTGTTCACGGGAGGTTTTCATCGCACCGCTATCCCTTTACCAAAGCGGCGCTCAACCAGACGCTGCGCGCCAGACAACACCGTCGTTGCCACCAGATACCAAAAGCAGGCGACCAGCAGCAACGGAATGGTCTGGTAATTCCGTGAGTAAATTAACTGCACCGAATACAGCAGATCCGACAGCGCGATCACGCTCACCAGCGAGGTCATTTTGAGCATGCCGATCAGTTGATTACCGATTGGCGGGATGATCGACGGCAACACCTGCGGCAGCACCACGTGCATGAATTTTTGCCAGCCGGTCATGCCAAGGGCGTCCGCCGCATGGCGCTGGCCCTTGTCGAACGACAGCAAACCGCCCCGTACGATCTCAGCCATATACGCCGCTTCGTGTAGGCACAGGCCTAAAATCGCGGCCACATAGGGTGTGATCAGCGTGTTGGTATTGGCGCTCAATAACGTAGGGCCAAATGGAATGCTGATCGACAACGTAGGAAACAGTGAGGCCAGGTTGTAAAGGATGATGAGCTGCACCAGCAGCGGCGTACCCCGAAAAAACCACACATACACACCCGACATGCCCGAAATAAACATATTCGATGACAGCCGCATGATCGCCAGAACAATGCCGATGACCAGCCCCAAAAACGTTGTCACAACCGTCAACCAGCACGTCAGTACCAGCCCGTCCAAAATCGCCGGGTGAAACAGGTAATGACCGACAACATCCCAGGACATTCTCGGATTGGAGACTACCGCCCATCCGACCGTGCCCAACACCACCAGCATAAAAGCGATAAAGGCCCATTGGCCGTACCGCCGGGCCGGCACGTAGATCACGTCGTCCAATGCTGCCTGCGGGCTGAGATTCGCCGCCAACGGGTCGTCCTCCAGCCTGCTTTTTAACTCACCCACACGCATACCTCACTGCTCCTGCAACGCACCGAGGTTGATTCCGGGTGCAGGTAGAGCCATGGTCTCGACGTTCCACCTTTTCAGAATCTGGTCGTAGGTCCCATCGGCCTGGATGGCCTTGAGACCGGCCAAAATGGCCTCACCCAGCTGTGTTCTGTCCTTGAGGTAAGCGATGCCGATCAAGTCCTTGGGGAATACATCGCCCGTCACCACCTGCACCGGACGCGGGGCTTTGGCGCTTACGTCACCGGCAATGGACGTCGCGGCCACAATAAAATCTGCGCGGCCCGAATAGAGCGACAGGTAGACGGCATCGGCCGAGGCAAACTCCAGCTTTTTAGGCACCGGCTTGCCCAGCGCGGTGCAGTACTTGGAGAAATCCTTTTCGATAAAGTCGACGAAGTTGGTACCCGATTGCAGGCCCACGGTTTTGTCGCACAGCGAACTCAGCTCCACGGGCGTGTCTTGGCTATCGACCAACACGAAAGCACCTTGTGTGAGGTAGGCATAGTCGACAAAGCTCAAGGTCTTGCGCCGCTCCGGGGTATCAGAAACGGCCATCATGGCGATGTCATACCGGTTGGCCTGAACCCCGGGGATCATCCCTGAGAACTCAATGGATGTTTGTTTGATGTCCACGCCCAGTTTTGCGCCGATGGCGTTGAGCAGGTCAACCTCAAAGCCTTGGAGTGTTTTGCCGTCTTCGCCGACAAAGGTAAAAGGCGGCCACTTGGCATCGGTAACCACGTTGAGGACGTTAGTGTTTTTGATCTCAGTGGGCAGCAAGTCATGCAGCGACTGCGGGTTGGCCGCCACCCCGAGCGATACCCCCAGTGACGCCACCAGCGCTGACGAAACCGCGAACTTCCTGGCAAACGATGCAACGCGAGACGGACTCATCATGCTCATGGTGTTTTCCTGTGGGCGCAGGCGGGCTGCGCCACGTGTTTAGGGTCGGATGGGAATTACAGCGCGGCGGTTTTGGCGGGGTCGTTGATCACGCCAACATCGTCACCGGCGACAAAAATCGGCGGCAGTTCATCGTTCAGCAGGTAATCGCCAATCACCCGCGCCTTGTACAAATGCGGGTTGTGTGAGGACAGCGCGCGGGCATTGCGCCAGTGCCGGTCCAGGCCACCTTTTACGTCGATGGCCGTTGCGCCCAGGGTGTCGAACAGTTCTGTCGCGGCGGTCAGCACCAGCGGGATCAAGGTCACTTGCGCCGCCGAAATCTCAAGGTCGGCTTTCACGTAAGCCTCATCGGTGGCCGCCGAGTGTTCACCTTCAACGTCCCAGACATGCCAGGCGTCCTGGAGCGCCCGGGCAGCACCGAGCACGATGGAGCGCGCAGAACTGGCCACGGCGCCGATCTTGCCCACTTGCATCTGGATGATCGGATCATGGCGCGGCAGGCCGCCCGGGCCGGTGTAATAGACCCGCTGACGGGCCGCGACTTTTTCAGACACATCGCGCGCAATCGCGCCTGCGACACCGGCGATGGTGGCCAGGTGCACCAACTGGGCAAACCCGCTGCCAGCCCTAAGGGTGGATTTTATGTGCGCCGAGATTTCGTCGGCATACACCACCACGTCTTCGAAAATCGACGAGCCGGTGGCGGTCAGGCGCTGGCCAAAACCATCCCAGTCGTCGAGCAGGGTCACGCCTTTTCTGTCTGCGGGGACGGTGATGATCACGCGGTTGCCGTGCTCATCAACGCCGATCACCGGGATCCATTGCGCGTAGAGGCTTCCGGTGCCGTAGGCTTTTTTGCCATTGAGTCGGAAGTTGCCGTCAGCATGTGGCAGCACCTGAGTACGAATTTCACCAATCGGAGTGCCCGGTGGCTCGGTGGTGGCATTGCCAAACAGCTCTCCGCGCACCACACGGTCAATCCACACTTTTTGCTTGTCGAGCTGATCACCGATCATCAAGCGCTCAACCCGGGAAAAGTGCAGGCGCAGCGCTTGCGGAATATTGGAATCCGCCGCGGCCAGTTCGATCAGCAGATCAAACAACTGCACGATAGAAGCACCGAAACCGCCCTGTTCCACCGGAATCCTGAGCGCGCCAAACCGGGCTTCGCGCAGCCAGCCAACTTGTTCAAACAGCAGCGTACGGCTGCGCTCCCGAGCAGAAGCATCTTGGCGAATGGTGTCGAAAATGGGTTTGAACAACTCGTGCAGTTCAGCCGAACTGTATTCCTTTGGTGTAGCGCTCATACACTTGATCCTTTCAACGTTTCACGTATCAATCGTTGCTTTAATAAAACCGCTTAACACTTAACGCCCGGCGTAGCGAAACTGCCGTCCGTAATGACGCGCTGACAAATGCGGTACATCGGTTCCAAACAACTTCTCGCGCCAGGTGCCTTCGGCATACGCTTCTTTAAAAACGCCACGCTGCTGTAACTCCGGAACAACGAAATCAACAAAGTCTTCGTAACTGTCCGGGGTCACAACGCGCATCAGGTTGAAACCATCAATGTCGGTTTCGCGAGCAAAGTCGGCTAACTGATCGGCCACCTGCGAACCTGAACCCACGATGGGTAACGTGCGGGTGCCCAGCTTCATCTCATCCAGCAAGCGCCGGACGGTCCAGGGTGCGCCGAGGTTGTAACGGGTGATGGAATCGAGGATCGCGCCCATGGCCTGGGTGTTTTGCAGCGTGATCGGTTCATCGAGGCCATAGCGCGAGAGGTCTTCGCCAATCGACGCGCTAAAGTGCGTCAGGCCGCCCGCCGCACTGCCATAGCGTTGGTATTCGCGCAGTTTTTCTTGGGCCAGCGCCTCGGTTTTGTCCGCGACCACCACCACGCCCACAAAAATCTTGATGTCGTCGGCTGCCCGCCCGTTCGCCACCGCCCGCTCACGCAGGTCTTTAACGATGCTTCGGGTGACCTCGACGTTCTGGTTGTGCGAAGACATAAAAATGCATTCAGCGTGACGCGCCGCAAACGCGCGGCCCCGCGAGGACGTCCCGGCCTGAAACAGTACCGGGGTGCGCTGCGGCGACGGCTCGCAGAGGTGAATCGCATCCAGCAGATAAAACGGTCCGTCATGCTTGACCCGATGCACCTTGGCCGGATCGGTGAAGCGCCCGGTCTGGCGGTTACGTTCAACCGCGTCGTCTTCCCAACTGCCTTCCCACAGCTTGTAAACGAGGTCCAGATAGTCGTCGGCCATGTCATAGCGATTGTCATGGCGGATTTGCTCGGTCAGCCCCATCGCCCGCGCGGCGCTGTCCAGGTAACCGGTGACGATATTCCACCCCACCCGGCCATTAGTTAAATGGTCGAGTGTGGAAAAACGCCGGGCCAGCAAGTAAGGCTTTTCATAGGTGACGTTGGCCGTAACATTGAAACTCAAGTGCTGAGTGGCATACGCCATGGCCGACAGTGGAATGAGCGGGTCATTGATCGGGACTTGCACCGCACCGTGCAACGCGGCATCCGGTGAACCACCGTAAACATCGTTAGTGCCAATAACATCGGCCAAAAACAGCCCGTCAAACTTGCCGCGTTCAAGGGTCTTGGCCAACTTCACCCAATAATCCAGGCTTGAATAATCCTGCGAGTTATCACGCGGGTGCGTCCACATCCCATGGGAGATATGACCAACGCTGTTCATATTGAACGCGTTAAGCAGTATTTTTTTATTACATCCCATCACTCACTCCAGCAGTGAGAAGCCATTAACTACCGGCCACTGTCTGTTTTAGATTTAGCGTTAAATGGCGCGCAGCCACCCGCTCTAAACGAACGGGTTTAAAGTCCGTCAGCACCTGTGCGGTATTGATTCAACGGCAGCTAAGTGTTGGTTACCGTCTCGGGCCATCGAAACTGCACCGTGTCATCGCGCGCAATGTCGTGGCCCAAACCGCGCTCCCAGGTGAGGTAATCGCGAAAGATCTGCTCGCGATTGACCTTGGCGCGCATCGTCGAGCCCCAGTCATCATCGAAAGGCGACAACAACTGCTGCGGCTCAAAGGCCATTTCAACTTCCAGGCCCGCAGCGCGCCAGGCCTGGGTCCCGCCATTGAGCGCATAGGCTTCAAGGCCAAGGGTGCGGCTGACGTGCGCAGCGGCATAGGCCGCATTGACGCCATCCGGCGAGGTGAACACCAGCGGGCCAGGCGGTTGCGTTTCCAGCCAGGCGGCCAGCGACGGTCGCAACACAAATTTTGCGCCCGGAAGGTGCCCCTGTTCATAGTCCAGGCTAGGGCCCACATCCAGCACCGGCAAACCGGCGACGAGGTGTTCCTGCACCTGCTGTGGCGCCAGCCAGCGCACAGTGGCCGGCAAAGCGTCGGCGGGCATTTCGGTCACCAAGGTCACACCTGCCTCGTCCAGCGAGAGCACGTAAATGTCGGCGTTATCAAAGTGCGACAGCCAAAACGCTGTCACCGCAGCCCGCTTCAGATGGCCATCGTCCACCAGCACAATCCGCGCATGGCGCACCGGGACGTGCGCGTCATACGTCATCAACAATTGGCCCCCCGGCACAGACACCGCGTGCGCAAGGTGCCCGGCACGGTAGGCTACTTCGGGGCGTACATCGAAGACATACAGCGTTCGCTGATCGCGCTCTGCTTGCAGTTGCAAGCATTGAGCGTGATCAATCACCTTAAGCCCATGACGCTGCACCAGCGTGGCAGTGTGCTGGCGCAACACCTCATCAGCCGCCAGCCGCCCCGGCGACGGTAACTGTGCGTCGCCCGGCCCGGTGGGCAAACCATAAAGGAAGGACGCCATCACACCGTCCTCCAAAAACGCCACGTTCGACACCCCATTAAGCTGGGCCAACGTCGTAGTTGCGACAATGCCCCGCGTGCGGCTGAAGCAACTGATCACATACAAATGATCGGCCTCGTCCGTGCGGTTCAGCTCCTGAAGCGCCAGCTCGACGCCCGGCACATTCACTGCCCGGCCAACGCTGGTTTTTTGGTATTCAACCTCAGGCCGGCAATCAATGACCGTGGTGGGCTGCCCGCGCTCAAAGCGCGCCTCCAGTTGCGCGGGGGTCACGGTCGGCGTTGCATAGTGAGCGTGGGCCAAATCAGCGAATGCCTTGACCAAGGTGTTATAGCCGGTGCCCAGCGAATACCCGCTGGCCTGCCACCCTTTAATGCCGCCCTCAAGCAACCGGACATGGGTAAAAGACAACGCCGCCAGCACTGACATTGCCTGTTCGGCCGCCCCGCCAACAGCGCCGTCATCATCCACTAACACCACACACACTTGCGGGCGCGGAACACTGCGCAACACCTGAAGTTCAAGACTGCTTAATGCACTGTGTGCCGAAAGATTAATGTGACCTTGAGCATAAAACCTGGCTTCACGAACATCGATAACAGCCACTTCTTCACGGCGCATTAACACCGCATAAAGATCACTTGCCGTTATTGAAGGGAATGTTTGAAGCCGTGCCATGCTGTTTTGCCCGAAAGTTGTACTGATCGTTAATCATTTTTATAGGCAATGACCTTCGCGTAGCAACTCGAATAATCTGTTCTCTGGCATCGGAAATTCTGTTGGGCGGTTATTTAACGGCGGCCCGCTGCTTATTCCTTTAAGGAATAGAACTATCGCTCAACAGCCTTTCTCTTAAACAGGCCAACTTCCTATAATCCCCGCCCATTCGTCTTACGGCACTGAGTTCCCCCATGCTGCGCAACCTACCAAGGGCTTTGCCTGGGTCTGCTACACACAGAGGCCGTCATGTCGTTTAAGTATTCGCTTAAACAACTGCGCTACCTCGTCACCACCATTGAATGCGGCAGCATCTCTGAGGCTTCCCGACGTCTTAATATTTCCAACCCGGCCATTTCATCGGCCATCAAAGACCTTGAAAGCCGATTTAATCTGCAAATATTTATTCGCCATAAATCAAACGGATTAATCCTCACACCTGAAGGTTCCAGCTTCTTTGAACGAGCAATAAGTTTGCTTCGCGATGCCCGCGAGTTCGAACAACAGGTCAACGGTGACAGTGAAAAAGTCAGCGGCGAAATAGTCCTCGCCTGTTACGACCCGATTGCGTCCTGCTATTTACCCGAACTCCTGGCTTCATTCAAAGAACGATTTCCCGCAGTCAAGATTTCACTTCACGTGGTTCATCAAAATAAAATAGCCGAAGGTTTAAGGTCTGGTGCCTACGATTTGGCCCTCACTTACTCCGCAGGTTTAAGAGAAACCCACACCTACCTCCCGTTATTGCCCGACCTCTACCCGCGTGCAGTACTGCCAGCGGGCCACAGGCTGGCCTCGTACAACGAAGTGTCGTTATCGATGATCGCCGACGAACCGCTGATCCTGTTAGACATCTGGCCCAGCAACCAATACTTCCTGGGCCAGTTCGAAGACGCGGGCCTGCACCCCAACATCGCCTACAAAGTGCCCTCGATTGAACTGGTCACCGCCTTCGTAGGCCAAGGGCTCGGCGTGTCCATCATGGTGACCTTGCCGGAGCAGATCCAGACCCCCAACGGCAACAAAGTCGTCACCCTGCCCATCAGCGACCCGCTGGTGGCCTCACGCACCGTGGTCGCCTGGAACCGCGACAAAGACCTCACCCGCCTCACCACCGAATTTGTGAACCATTGCAAAAACGAGATCAAACTGCCACGGCATATGCGCCCGCTGTAGTGAAAAACCTGGGCGCGGCGCTCCCCGCTCAAGACCAAAAGCTCACTCACCGTTTTTCGCGAAGGCTACTCAGTTTTTCGAAACACCAGCATCGCGGCAAATACAGCCCCCACGGCAGCGATGCACAGCATCAGCGCCTGATCACTGATGTACGTCGCCACGGCCCCGGTGGCGATGGGGCCCAGTACGCCGCCCAAGGTGTAGAACAGCGCAATCGCGGTCATGGCGGTCGACACTTGATGCTTGGCCACGCGGTCGGCGGCTTCGATCACGGCCACGGTGTTCATGCCGCCAATCGCTCCGCCCCAGATAAACACCACCAGCGCCGCCAGCCACGGCAAAGGCTGGCTGAAGGGGATGGCCAAGGTACCCAGCAAAAGCAGCAGGCCGCAGATCAATTGCGCGGTTTTGTAGGAACTGCGGTCGGCCATCCAGCCGATGGGCAGTTGCAGCAAGGTGCCGCCCAGCCCGAACACGGAGATCAGCAGCGTCGCGGCAGTCAGCGGGTAGCCCGCTGCCAGGCTGTAGGGGGCGAGAAACGACACCGTAGAGGTTTCGGCAAAACCTGCAATCAAGGCGGCGCCCAAGGCAATGGGGATGAGGCCGTAGAATTTGCCATGGGCTTTTTCTTGCGGCGTTTGCGGCTGCGAATCGTGGCTTTTGAGGGTCAGCGCCAGCGCGCCCGATAGCAGCACGATCGCCGCGCAGGCGTAGTACGGCAGCGCGCCGTCAACACCGAACACCACCAGTAGCAACGGGCCAATCGCAATGCCCAGGCCCATCAGGGTTTCATGCACACCAATGGCTCGCCCGCGGCCGTCGCGCGACGATACGGCAACGATCCAGGTATCGCAGGCGATCCAGCGCAAGATCAACCCCACGCCCAGCACAAAGTTCAGGCCGAAGATCTGCAGCAGATCCTCAGTCAAGGTCATGCCCAGCAACGCCAGGCTGGTGAGCAATGCGCTCAGCACATTGGCCTTGACCAGGCCGAGTGAACCCAAAACGCGCGGGACGATTTTGTACAGCAGCAAAATCGCGATCCACGAAGCGCTGACCACCACGCCGATTTTCGCCGCGCTGACGCCTCGCTGCTCCAGTGACATGGACAGCAGCGGCGTGATGGTGCCGATCTGCACAATCTGCGACAGCACCGACAGCGCATTGATCTTGGCCAGCACTAACCAGCGGGGTGGATCGGTGTATTCAGCACTCGGCGATTGCATGCGCACAACCCTTCCCTGGATGACCGCTCGGCGATGGCGGCACGCGCAATCATGCGCTTTTTTCAGCGCCTGGGGCGGCCCCGAAAACACAAAAATCCACTGCGCCGACAAACGTCGAAATGAGCCCGAAAGATCATTGCTACTGCTGTGTTGCTCCAGCAGCAGCCTCGGCGCACACCCTTGCTGCTGTATCAGCAACCATCCCGTAAACATGGCTTAACCCCCCGTAAACACGGGACCAAACGCCATGGCACATGGCTTGCAAAGTTCCCCTCAAACGCTTACAAACCGGGGAATACACTCATGCAGTATCTAAGTGGAATCAAACAAACGGGGCTGGCGATTTCTATATCGGGGACGCTGTTGGTCTCGGGTCATGCCATCGCACAAACCAGTGACTCGGTACTCGACACCGTCGTTGTCCAGGGGCAAAACCAGGCCACCGATACACTGGTCGGCGATGCCAAACAAGAGAAGGCGCCAGAATCCAAAGCCACACTCACCAAGGCCCAACTGCAAAAGTTTGTCGGCCTGGACAGTGCGGTCACCGGAGCGCTGAAGTACCTGCCCGGCGTGCACTCAAGCGGTGGCGACTCCAGCGGCATTACCGAAGGCTCACTGAACATTCGGGGCTTCTCGCAGGACCAACTGGGCTTTACCCGCGACGGCATCCCGCTGAATGATCCACAGTTCCTTACGCCGCATGCCGACTTCATGGGCGACCCGGAAAACTACGAATCGGTCTCGGTGATTTACGGCGGCGCCTCCATTAACGCCCCCACCCTGACGGCCAGCGGTGGCAGCGTCGAGATCAAATCCGTCGCGCCCACTCAAGAAAGCGGCGTGTTGTACAAACAGAGCATCGGCAGCAACAACCTCTATCGTGAGTTCGTGCGGGTCAACACCGGCGAGCATGATGGCCTGTCCGCCTGGTTGTCGGCCTCGCGCACCACCGCCGACTTGTGGGACGACTCGGACGGCGAACTGTCGTCCAACCGCTTCGAAGGCAACGTGCAGTACAAGTGGGGCGACGGCAATCAGATCAACGCGCTGTTTTCCAGTTTCCTGATGCGCACCAACAGCTATCTGTCGCCCACGCTGGCGCAATACCGCGCCAACAAATATGACCACGGCTACCCGACCAAGGCTTACCCCACGGAGGGCGGCATTAACGGCGTGCCCGACATCACCGTACCCGGCCCAAGTGCGCCCAACTCGCGAGCCGACTTTAAAATCCAGACCTATGGCCTGAACGGTGTATTCAACCTGTCGGACGGTGTGCAACTGAAGGTGAACCCGTACTACGTCCGGGTCACGGACGGCACCGCGTCCATCGCCACCGCAGCGGTCAACGAAACCAAGCTGGGCACCGACGTCAATCACGACGGCGATGCGCTGGATCCGGTCGTGCCCGCGTCGTTGCAGTTGTTGCCTACCCAATACCGCATCGGGTCGAGCAACACCCTGGACTTCACCCTGGCCGACAACAACGTGCTGCAACTGGGCCTGTGGACCGACTACACCCACGCCCGCAACCAGTTCATCTTCACGCCGATCAAAGGCAACGGTAAACCGGCCAGCATCGACGGCAGCACGCCGATTCGCGATGGCAACGGAAACATCTACTACAACACCAACCAGGCCAACCAGATCACTACGCAAAAGCTCTGGTTGCAGGACACCTGGAACATTGTCAGCGACCTGACCCTGACCGCAGGCCTCGCCTGGCAGCACACTGAACTCAAGGGCGATGATCTCTTGAAGGGTTACAGCAACACCGAAGACTACAACCGCTTCCTGCCGAGCCTGAGCCTCAGCTACCAGCTTGATAAAGAAAACCAGCTCTACTACAACACCACCTCGAACATGCGCGTACCGGCCATTGCCTCGGTATACGGCAGCGTCAATGGCGTTGAAAAACAGAAACCCGAGCTGACCTGGAACCAGGAAATCGGCTGGCGCTACAGCACTGACAAAACCCTGGTCAGCGCCGCATTGTTCTACGATCAGTTCAAAAATCGTCAGGCGGCTTATCAACAGCTGACCGGCGTGACCTCCTATTTCAACGCGGGCAGCGTCACCACCCAAGGCCTGGAGCTGTCGGTGAATGGCAAACTGCCTGCCAACTTCAACTACTTCAGCTCATTGACCCTGCTCAGCGCCGAGCAAGACTCGGACTACAGCGCGGGCGGCCATAGCGCAGACACCAAGGGCAAACAGCTCTTCGACACCCCGCGCCAGTTGTTCAACGCAGGCATCGGTTATGACAATCAGGCCTTCTACGCCAACTTCCTCGGTCGCTACACCGGTAGCTACTACGGTGATCTGGCCAATAACCAGAAAATCAGCGGCTACACCGTCTTCGACGCGAACTTGGGTTATCGCTTCAAAGACCTGGTCAGTGGGCTCAAGGAAACCACCGTCAGCCTTAACGCCAACAACCTCTTCAATAAGCAATACCTGTCTGGCGTGAAGTCCGGCACCATCGACGCCGACCCAAGCGACGCTAACTTCTTCGGCGCGCCTCAATACTATCGAGGCCAGCCGCGCTCGCTGGTGGCCTCCGTGAGTGTTGGTTTCTAACCGTCCCCAGATGAAAGGGGCGGTTAGCAAACCCGCCGCCCCGAGGAGCCTGCATGAGCACTGAGCATTACGACTACATCATCGTGGGAGGCGGCACCGCGGGCAGCGTGCTGGCCAATCGACTATCGGCGCGTGCAGACAAACGCGTGCTGCTGATCGAAGCGGGCGCCGACACTCCTGACAACAATACCCCGAACGAGATTCTTGACGGCCTGCAACCCTGGCTGCCACGCCAGGCGGGCGATCGCTTTTTCTGGCCGGGTCTGAACGTATTGCGCGCCAGCCAGCACCCGGACATCCCGCGCGACCCGCAGCGTTACGAGCAAGGGCGCATTCTGGGCGGCGGCTCAAGCGTCAACATGATGGTCGCCAACCGCGGCCTGCCCCGCGATTACGACCAATGGGCCGAACAAGGCGCCGAAGGCTGGGACTGGCAAGGCGTACTGCCGTACTTCCGCAAGCTGGAACATGACATCGACTTTGGCCTGAGCGACCCTGAGCAGCACGGTCACAGCGGCCCACTGCCGATAGCCCGAATTGACTCGCGACGCTGGGGCAGTTTCACCCGTGCGTCAGCCAATGCATTGCACAGCCTGGGGCTGGACAATATCGTCGACCAGAACGGACGCTTCGAAGACGGCTATTTTGCGCCCTCCGTCAGCATCGAATACCAACAACGGGTATCCAGCGCACGGGCCTACCTCAACCCCGAGGTGCGCTCACGCAGCAACCTGACGCTGTGGACCTACACTCAAGTCCAGGCACTTCGCCTGAACGGACAGACCGTTACCGGCGTCAACGTGCTACGCAACGGCCAACTGCTGAACGTCAGCGCCAGCGAAGTGATCCTGGCGGCGGGCGCCCTGCAATCCCCAGCGTTGCTGCTAAGGGCCGGCATTGGCCCGGCCGATCAGTTGCGCGACCTGGGCATCGGCGTGATCGCCGACCGTCCGGGCGTGGGCCAGAATTTATGGGACCACAGCTCCATCGGGCTCACCGCGCGCCTGCATGACAACCTCCCGGCGAGCGATGAGCCGGGTTCTGCACACTTGCTGGCGGCGCGGGTCTCGTCCGGGGTCAACCCGGATGTGCCGGGGGATTTGTACCTGGGGATCGCCCGCAACGCGGCATTGGGCACGGCAGGCGCCGTGCTGTGGGTCAACAAACCAGACTCCACCGGGCACCTGCGCCTACACAGCAGCGACCCGACAGATTACCCGCACGTTGAGTTCAACCTGCTCTCTGATCGCCGCGACCTTGAGCGTCTGCGTGAAGGCCTGCGGTTGCTGGCCAAGGTTTTTGCCAGCCCCGAAGTAGCGGCATTCAGCGGCCCGCCACGCTTGAACCGCTTTGCCGAGACAACACTGGAGGGCCCGCTGCTGGCCGACTTGCTGGCCGACGATGACGCCCTTGAACGCTACCTGCGCACCCATGTGGGCGGCGTGTGGCACGCCAGCGGGACATGCCGTATCGGCCGCACCGATGACCCGCTGGCGGTGGTTGACCCTGCCGGGCGCGTATTGGGCGTTCAGGGTTTGCGCGTCGCCGATGCCTCCGTCATCCCGGTGATTCCGACAGCCAACACCAACCTGCCCACGGTGATGATCGCCGAAAAACTCTCCGACCTTATTCTGGCCAACGCCTGAGGATCTCCCCATGACTCACTACGCCTTGTTGATCGATGGACAATTGCACCCCGGCAAGCAGGACGATGAAGTGCTCGACCCGGCCACCGAACAGGTCGTCGGCTACGCCGCACGCGCTAGCCAGGCACAGGTCGATGCCGCCGTGAACGCCGCCCATAACGCCTTTACGGGTTGGGCAGCAAACCCGCAAGCCCGACGCACGGCCTTGGCACTCGCAGCCTCGGTGCTGCGTGAAAACAGCCAGTCGTTGGCCGAGCTGATCAGCCGCGAGCAAGGTCGCCCTCTGCGCTTTACCCTTGGTGAAGTCGCGGGCGCAGCGGCCACGTTCGATTACTACGCCCATTTCGAAGCGCCGGGCGTCGAAATACTGCGCGACGACGAGCAGCGCCGAGCGAGCATTGAGCGCCGCCCGCTGGGTGTGGTCGCGGCAATCACGCCATGGAACGTGCCAATCATTTTACTGGTGCTCAAACTCGCCCCGGCGCTGCACGCGGGCAACACCGTGGTGGCAAAACCATCGGAGCACACCCCGCTGTCGACCCTTTTGCTGGGCCAACTGCTCAAAGACGTGTTCCCGGCGGGCGTACTGAATATCGTCGCCGGTGACGGTGAAGTCGGTGAGCAACTCAGCAGTCACCCTCTGGTTCGCCACATCACCTTCACCGGCAGCGTCGCCACCGGCAAACGTCTGTACGCGGGCGCCGCCAATGACCTCAAGCGCCTGACGCTGGAGTTGGGCGGCAATGATGCCGCGCTGGTGCTCGAAGACGCTGACATACCGGCCATTGCCGAAGCGTTGTTCTGGGGCGCGTTCTGGAACAGCGGCCAGGTGTGCTTCGCGATCAAGCGCTTGTATGTCCACGAAAGCCTGTTCCAGCCCCTGATCGACGCGTTGGTCGCCCGTGCCGAAATAACCCGTCTGGGCCACGGCCTCGACGCGCAAACCGAGCTTGGGCCATTGACCAATCGCCAGCAGTTGGAGCGCGTCAAGGCGCTGGTGGCCGATGCCCGCAAGCACGGTGCAGTGATCCACAGCGGTGGCGAGCAGCCTGAAGGACCGGGCTATTTCTTTGCCCCGACCATCGTCAGCGGGATTGGCGCAGGCGTTGCGCTGGTAGACGAAGAACAGTTCGGGCCAGTGCTGCCGGTGATCCCGTTCAGCGACGTCGAAGACGCCATCCGCCAGGCCAACGCCAGCCCTTACGGCTTGGGCGCCTCGGTGTGGACCCGTGACATCGCGCGCGGCGAGGCCATTGCGCGGCGTCTGGATGCAGGTTTGGCCTGGGTCAACCAGCACCTTGAAGTGCAACCCGGCGCACCGAAAGGCGGCTACAAATGGAGCGGTCTTGGCTACGAAGGCGGGTTGCGCGGCTATGAAGCCTTCAGCGACCTGCAAGTGCTCAACGTCGCTCGCCCCGCGCTTTAAACGCCTCTGTTGGAGCGAGCTTTTGATCCTTTAACAAGCTCGCTCCTACACGGTTTGATTTATTTCTGATGAAGGATTTCTTATGCGCCCCGGTAGCTGGCCCTCGATTATCTTGACCCTTGCCTTCGCCGTGATTATCGCGGCGTGCCACGGTAAAACCATTCTGCTGATCGCCGACATCGCCAAAGCCTATTCGGTCAGCCCTTCTCACGCCAGTTGGGTGGTGTCGGCTGTGGCCATCGTTGCGGCGATCGCTTCGCCGGTCGTCAACTGGGGGGTGGCGCGCGTGGGCGAACGACGCGCCATCATCTTCGGCCTGATCGTCGCAGCCGTGTGCAGTTACCTGGCCAGCCAGACCACTGAGTTTTCGACCTTATTGACCCTGCGTGTTATCGAAGGCGCCGGTTATATCAGCGTCGTGCTGGCCGCGCTGGCGCTGCTGGTGCACACCACCCACGGTAAACGCCGCACCAGCGCCCTGGCATTCTGGTCGGTGGCGTCGCCGCTGGGCGGAGCGATTGCGATTTTTGCCGTGTCACCCTACATCGGCGGCGACAACGGCCAATGGCGCATCGCGTTCAGCGGCCATGCGGTGATTTTGTTGCTGCTGTTACTGGCCACGCCGCTGCTGCCGTCGATCAACCTGGCCAACCGCGCCGAACGCAAACCGCTGTCCCAGGTTTTCAAGATTTACGCCGACCCGTCTGCCCTGCGCCTGGCAGCGGCGGTGGGGGCACCACTGACCGTGGCCCTCGGGTTGATCACCATCACCCCGGACTACTTGATTCACGTGCTGAAAGTCGCGCCCGCGACCATCGGCGTGATCTCGACCGTGGGCATCCTGTCCAGTGTGGTGGCCGGACTGTTCGCCGGTTTTATCCTCAACCTGCGCGTCATCGGGCCCATCAGCGTCGTCGCCGGTGCCTTGATTGGAGTGACGCTTGAGGTGCTGGTGTTTATCCCTGGGGTGAGCGTTGACGTGGCGATTGCCGCCAAGGTGGCGCAAGGCTTTTTCAGCAGTTTCGTGGTGGCCTGGGTGTTCACCAGCATCCCGAAAATGACCCGAAATGGCGACGTCATGGGCGCAGGCGGCATTGCCGAGCAAGCGCTGTACATCTCGATGTTTCTGGGGCCGGTACTGCTCTATCCGCTGTTTGCCTTGCCGACCCGGGTGCCGTTTTTCGTCGCGTTGATTGTCTCCAGCCTGCTGCCGTTGTTCCTCTTGCCGCTGGGTTTTAAACGCAACGAATCCAGCCCGTTGGTGCCGGCGTAGGGTGGCCGGGGTGCTGCTCTTGCAGCACCCTCGCAGCAGGTGCGTTTGCACCAGCAACCCTGCCCTCTTCCCCCGCTTTGGCACTCAATTTTTTTACATTTACTTTCAGTCAGTTACGTTTTTAATCAGCGATTTTCAATCTAGGTACGGTTGCTGCAGTACCCCCTGTTAACGGGCCAAGGTACTGGCCTGAAACTGGCCATTTCGAGCGCGTTTAACGCTTGATCCAACAGTCACAGGGAGCAACATGTTTAGTCGAACCACCTTATCGATGGCTATCGCCTTAAGCCTTAACAGCACCTACCTCATCGCCGACGACAACGTCGACCCGCAGGCTTCTGCCAACCCTTCCGCAACCCTTGAAAAGGTCACGGTCACCGCACAAAAACGCGAAGAAAGCGTGCAGGAAGTGCCGGCCCCCGTCTCGGTGCTCAGCGGCGACAAAATCCGCCAGGCGTCATTGAACTCAGCGAATGAAATCACCCGCTATATTCCCAACGCCTCGGCCGGCACCGTCGACGGGCATGGCCGCCCACGCTGGTGGATCCGCGGTCTGGGCACGGGCGATCAGGGCGCCAACACCGTCAGCCCGGTCGGGATCTACATGGACGATGTGTATATCTCGAACATCAGCGCGACAGGTTTCCCGCTGTTCGATCTGGACCGGGTCGAAGTGTTGCGCGGGCCACAGGGCACGTTGTGGGGCAAGAACACCACAGGCGGCGCGATCAACTTCATCTCAAAAAAACCGTCCTTTAAAGAGGATGGCTACTTTAAGGTCGATGTCGGCAACTACGCCAACCGTGCAGTAGAAGGTGCCTACGGCGATACGCTGATAGAGGACAAACTCGCCGCCAGGGTTTCGATCCGTCATCAAGGCAACGACGGCTACAACGAGAACAAGGCCAAAGACAACGATCAGGGCGCGCTGGAGGATGATGCGATTCGTCTGCAGTTGTTAGCCGTGCTGTCGGATGATCTGGAGGCCAACCTGAACGTCCACAGTCGCCGTTATCACGACACCGGCAGCTCCAGCTCGGTCAACTACGGCATAGGCCCCAACGGCAATAACCAGTTCGGCTATCACGTCGACCCCAAGCAAGGCAGCGTTTACTACAACGCCAAGAACCGCGCGAACATCAAGCAGGACGGTGCCAACCTCAACCTCAACTGGCCAATTGGGCGACCTGCAACTGACCTCGATCAGCGCCATCGAAGCGTTTAACCGCGAGGGCGTCAGCGACAGCGACAACACCCCGCTGGAACTGCAACGCGGCTACGCCTACGTCGACAGTCGTCAGCTGTCACAAGAGTTTCGCCTGACCTCGCCGCGTACTGACCGCTTGAACTGGGTGGCCGGCTTCCATTACTTTCACGAAGACCTGGACGCCAAAACTGCCAGTGCCGCGCTGGATAACACGTACGTGAGCCGCTACTACAACCGTGTCGCCTACGACCAGACCAGCGAGAGCTACGCGTTGTTTGGCAGTCTGACCTACAACTTCACCGAAGCCTTCAGCCTCACCGGCGGCCTGCGCTGGACCCGCGAGCGTAAATCCATCGACCTCAACCGCGTGGCCAACATCGGCCAGGCCGGATTTGGTGGCGGTGACTGGTGGAAACCCGGCAATGTCACCACGCCCTTGGGCGTCACCGCCGTGCAAGATGACAGCAATACCTGGAGTGACTGGACCTACGACGTCACCCCTGAGTACAAGCTTTCTGACCATGCCCGTGTGTACTTGCGTTATTCCAAGGGCTTCCGTTCCGGGGGGTATAACGCTGGCGTCACCACCCAGTCGACCGTGGCCACCGTAGATCCGGAATACCTGACCGCATATGAACTGGGCTTTAAATCCGAATGGTTCGATGGCCGCTTGAATGCCAACGCCAGCGCGTTTTATTACGACTACTCGGACATCCAGTTAAACATCGTGAGCGCGATCAACAACCAGACCGTGTCCCGTCTGGCCAACGGTGCGCAGGGTGAAGTGTATGGCGCCGAATTCGAGCTCGAAGCCATCCCCGTCGAAAACCTGCATGTCAACTTCGGCCTGGGCTTGCTGCACACCGAATTTACCGATTACACCTCAGGCAGCAACGATTACTCGGGCAACAAGTTCGTGCGGGCACCCAATGTGTCGGCGGTGATTGGCGCCGACTACCGAATCGCGCTGAATGCGGGGGGAGCGATCATTCTCGGCACCGACTGGGACACCCGCAGCCGACAGTACTTCTTCACCAACGACCAAAGCCAGGGCATGCGCAGCGGCGGTTACACCCTGGGCAACGCACGGGTCACGTATGAGCTGGCAGGCGCCAAAAGCGAAGTTACCGCTTATGTGCACAACCTGACCGATAAGGAGTATCGCAGCCACACCTTGCCCGGCGGCTACCAGAGTGCCGGGGTGATGTTTGGCGACCCGCGCACCGTGGGTATCTCCGTGACCAGCCGTTTCTGATCAACCCCGGCGACCGGAAAACTTCCGGTCGCCGCTCCACAAGGCAGACCCGTCTTATGAAATTTTCGCGCTTTCTGTTAAGCCCGTTGCTGATGCTGGGACTGTTGGCCAGCTCCGCAAGCTATGCCGCCGAGCCCTTGAAGACCGTGCGCATTGCTACCGTCGCGTACTCCAACGCGGGCAAAATCACGTTCAACGGCCCCACCTATTTGATGGACAAAGACCCGTGGCTCAAAGAGCAACTGGCACAACGCGGGGTCGAACTGCAATGGGTGCCGGCCGCCACCGCCTCGGTGGGCACGTTCGTGAATGAAGAGTTCGCCAACAAACGCATCGACTTTGCGTTCTACGGCGACCTGCCGAGCATCATCCTCAATGCTTCCGGCGTTGCGACCCAACTGATTGCCGCAGGCGGCATCGGCAACAACGTTTACCTGGTAGTGCCGCCCGACTCGACGGCCACCTCGATTGACGACCTGAAAGGCAAACGCGTTGCCCTGCATCGGGGTCGGCCTTGGGAGCTGTCCTTTGCAAAACTGCTGGAGTCGCGCAACTTGGCGTTCGACGATTTCCGCCTGTTCAACCTCAACCCCCAGGCCGGTGGTGCGGCGCTGAGTGCGGGGCGAATCGACGGGTTATTCACCTTGAGTGACGCCTTTTTGCTGGAAGACAAAAAAGTCGGCAAGATCATTTGGTCCAGCAAACAGGCACCTCTGGACTGGAAAATGCGAGCCGAATTGTTTGGCGCCAAAGACTTCATTGCGCAAAACCCCGAGGTCACGCAACTGGTGGTCGATGCTTACCTGAAAGCGCTGAAATGGGCCTCGCAAGACGAGCACAAGGCCGAGTACATCGCCCTGCTCTCGCAATCGGGCCAGCCGCAAAGCGTGCTGCTGCGCGAAGTGCAAGGTGAAGCCTGGAAAGATCACTTCAGCCCGCTGATCAACGCCACCTTGCGCCAGCACTACGCCGACGGCATCGCCTATAGCTTGCAATCCAAGTTGATACGCAAAGACGTCAATGTGGATAACTTGCTCGACGACCGCTTCGTCAAACAAGGCCTGAAGAACCTCAACCTCACCGAGGAGTGGAAGTAATCGACACCCTGCAGGAGCGAGCTTGTCTCGCGATCTTTTGACCGTGTCAAAGATCGAGAGGCAAGCTCGCTCCTGCCGTTTGGCTGGACCTTAAGCCGCGTTTTCCAGCAGCTTTTTACCCTCAGCCCACAGGCCGGTCATGTTCCACTGCTGCTCCAGAACCCCTGGGCCAAACTCTTTGGAACCGCCCAAGCCTTCGGCCAGGCCCTGGAACCAGGCGCCTTCTTCAATCAACAAGATCAACTTGGCCACTTGAATAATCCCCGTGCCCCAGAAGGTCGCGCCTCCGTTGGCTTCCAGAATCGCCGGCAAGTGCGGGTTGGCTTCCAGATTCTGCACGATGAAATCAGCCTCGGGCTGGCGACGGTCAATGTAGATAGGCAACTCGCGGGCCAAGGTCACCCGTTGCGAGGCCGCATAGCGAATCGGCAGCACTTGATGTGCGCTGGCCCAACCGCCCAGCCACGGCGTGTGCACATGGGTCACCACGTTAACTTCCGGGCGCTGGGCAAAGATCGCCGCATAACGCTTGCCATTGCCCCCAGCCTTGCGGCCGCTTAGCGGGCCTTCAACCGATTCGTCCAGATATACCTCGCCGTCGTAGTCAGCGACCACGGCGCGGATTTCTTCGTCATCTGCCCACGGGCCGGGCGCATGCAGGGCAATCACCAAACGGGTTTGCGGCACACGAACGTACGCCTGGAAGGTATTGGTAGCGGTCAGCGTACGGGTGTTTTTCAGCACACGAGTCGCTTTGGCAAAATCGCGTTTGGCTTGCTCAAGGAAGCTCAGTTGTTCAACGGTCAACGAGTGAGTCATGGCGTAGGCTCCAGCTAATCGGTTAGTAATGCCGGGCGAAAATCCGGGCATGTCCGCTACACAGCACTTCCTGTGCCAGCCCCTACACAAAAATTAACGCGTTGTTTTAAAAGACATTTATTAAAGATCAGAGAATTATTCCGCGACCTGCTGCTGATCTTGCTGCGGTGCCAGCATGACGTGCTGATCAGTTGCTGCTGCACCAGCAACCACACCCGGGACCATTGCGCAAAGCCCCGATCCAGAGGGCTCCGGGGCCTTGGCACAGGCGTTGCAATTACCTCGGTAACGCGGCTCTCGAGGTGATGAGCCCGACCACTGTCACTCTGGAGTTATTCATGAGTACCGAGTTCTTCTGGCGCCTGCCTCTGGGCAGTGATGGGCATGATTTGGCAAGTGATAAAAATACCCGTGGCAGTGCGATTTACCGCCCCGGCAATATCGCCCCCGGCCGCTTGCCCAATGGCGAACCTGACGGCTTCACCTATATCGACTACATCGCTCAGGTGGCCAAAGCCGCTGAGCTGGCAGGCTTTGAAGGCGCACTGCTGCCCACCGGCCCTGAGCCATGGATCGCGGCTGCCGCACTGGCCCGCGAAACCCGCCGTATCAAGTTTCTGATCGCCTTCCAGGCCACCTGGACCCTGCCAGCCTATGCCGCGCAGCAAGCGGCGATTCTGCAAAACCTCAGCCACGGGCGCCTGGACTGGAACATCATCACCGGCGGCAACCCGGCGTCACAGCGGGCCAACGGCGACTTCTTGGAACACGACAAACGCTACCAGCGCACCGGCGAGTTCCTCGACATCATCAAGGGTCTGTGGGAGAACGAATCGTTCTCTTATCAGGGCGATATCTACCAGTTGGAAAACGGCTCGCTGCCACGCGGACTGAACAAAGAGCGCAAGCCGGGGGTGTACTTCTCAGGGTTTTCCGACCCGGCACTGGACGTTGCCGCCCGCCATGCAGACGTCTACCTGAACTGGGCCGAGCCGGTGGATAAACTCAAGCCGCACATCGAGCGCGTGCGCGAACTGGCCGACAAACAAGGCCGCGAAGTCCGTTTCGGCATTCGTATCGACTTGTTCGCCCGCGAGACCGAAGAGGCCGCCTGGTCAGACTTGCGCCGCCAATACGAGCGTATCGACGCCAAGACCAGCGACTTCATCAAGAACTTCGCCAGCGGTTCGGACTCCGTGGGTGCAGCACGGCAAACCGCCTACCACCAGAACTCTCAGCGCTTCGAAGACCTGATCATCGGACCCAACCTGTGGGCCGGTTTCGGCAAGGCTAAACCCGGCCCCACCATTGGCCTGGTGGGCAGCCACGAGAACGTCGCCGAGCGGCTGGCCGAGTACCGCGATGCCGGTTTCTCGACCTTTATCCTGGCCGGTAACCCGCACCTGGAAGAAGCCTTGCGCATTGGCCAGGAAGTGCTGCCGCTGGTGCACCAGCGCCCTGTAGCCGAGACCGCGCCGGTCACGGCAGGCCTCAAGGCCGCTGGCTGAAACTCAGCCCTGCGTTTCACCCCCTTCATACCACCCCGCACACACGCCAGTGTCTGCGGGGTTTTGACGATCCGCGTATCGGTCCACAAAGAATGGAACCCATGATCAAGCACTACCCCTTGCTGCGAAGCCTGCTGATCTACCGAGAAATGCCCTGGCGCTTTACCTTGACCGCAGCGCTGTTTGTAGTGGTCAGCGGTGGATTAGCCCTGCAGCAATGGTTAATCGGCAATGCTCTGAATGAGGTCAACAATGGTCACGCCGTGGTCCGCCTCGCCGATGGCAGCCTCGACGCCAGCCGAGCGTGGTTCTGGCTGTGGCTGCTGCTGAGCGTCGCTTTGATACGCGGCATCGCCCAGTACAGCGCTGGCGTCCTGTCATTGATCCTCAGCCAGGCGCTGTTGACCCGATTGCGCGAGCGCATCCTGCAACACGTGCAAAGCCTGCACCTGGGTTATCACTGGCAACACGGCATGGGCGAAATGATCAGCCGCACCACCCGCGATGCCGATAAATTGCGTGACGCCTTGATCAGTTTTTGGCGACAACTGGTGGAAACCCCACTCATCGTGCTGGCCACTGTCGGTCTGTTGATCGGCTATAACCTGTGGCTCGGGCTGGTGCCACTGCTGCTGACAGGTGTGGGGCTGTGGATATTTGTACGCCAGACCGAACGGCTGCTGGTGCTCGACCGCGAAGTGGGGGCTGCCTATGACCGGGTCAATCAAGACCTGAGCGAAGGGATTGGCGGGGTCCGCGTGATCAAGTCATTTGCCCTGGAAGCCGGGCGTATTGAGCGTTTCAACCAACAAGTCGACTTTTTCGCCGAGCAGGCACGCCTGGCCCTGGCCTTTGCCAGTTCACGTATCCCGCTGCCACAGCTGGTGGTCGCGCTGAGCCACGTGTGGATATTTATCTACGGCGCCTGCCTGGTGCGTGACGGCCGGCTGGGGGTGGGCGAATGGGTGACCTCGCTGTTGATTGTCACTACGCTGATTTTTCGTATCGAAGGCATTGGCCGAGTGATGCAGGTATTCGCCGATGCGCGGGCTTCGGCAGAGCGCATCTGGCAATTGCTCGACGCGCCATTGGCCATTCAAAGCGCCAGCGAGCCTCTCTCCAAAGCCCCGCTAGGGTTGTGCCTTGCACAGGTCAGCGTTGAGGCGCCGGGGGGCGGGCAACGCATTCTGCACCAGTGCAGCCTGACCGTGCAGCCCGGCGAAGTCGTTGCCCTGGTGGGCGCCACGGGTGCTGGCAAAAGTGTGTTGGCCAGCCTGCTGCCACGTTTGACCGATGCCGAACAGGGCGCCGTGCTCGTCGGGTCGAGCCGCGATGGCTGGCAAGACGTGCGCACGCTCAAGTTGGATGAACTGCGCCAGCGCGTGCATGTAGTGCCTCAAGAGAGCTTTTTGTTTTCCGATACCCTTGCTGCCAACTTACGCCTTGCCGCCCCCGATGCCAGTGATGAAACCCTGCGCTGGGGGCTGAGCATGGCAGCCGCAGACGATGTGCTCGAACGTTTACCGCAGGGCCTCAATACGGCGCTGGGCGACCGTGGCGTGACCTTGTCTGGCGGCCAGCGCCAGCGCATCAACCTGGCCCGCGCACTGTTGGCGAAACCGGACATTCTGTGCCTGGACGACGCCACCAGCGCGCTGGACTCGGTGACTGAGCGGCGGGTGATCGAGAACATCCGCAGCTTGCTGCAAGACCAAGGGCGCGGCACCACCTTGCTGATCATCTCCAGCAAGCTCTCCACTTTATTGCTGGCCGACCGCGTGCTGCTGCTCGCAGATGGCCACATCGCCGACAGCGGTTCCCATGCCGAACTGGTGCAGCGCAACGCTTTTTATCGTGACCTGCTGGGAGTCGAGCATGGCTAATGCCTTACCTGGAAAAGCCCTCAGCGACATTGAGATTGAAGAGTCGCTGGCCAAAAAAGCCCTGGACCGCAGCATGTTCACTCGGCTATTGCCCTTGCTCGGCCCGGTGCGCGGGCGCATTGGGGCCGTCATTGTGCTGGAACTGCTGCTGGTGTTTACGGTGTTTTTACGGCCCTGGTTCGTGCGCGAACTGCTGGATCGCGGGCTGGTCCATCAGGACAACCAATGGCTGCTCAACACTTCATTAGTCGCCATGCTCGGGGTTGGCCTTTTCATGACCTGGAGCGCACGCTTTGTATTGGCCGGGATCTCGCAATACGTCGCTGGCAGCGCGGCCATCCGCGTTCTTAATGAGCTGCGCATCCGGGTCTTCAGCCACGTTCAGGCCCTGAGCATTGGCTACTTCGACCGGACCAAGGCCGGGCGCATCATTTCGCGCGCCGACCGGGACGTCGACAGCCTCGAATCGCTGTTGATTCAAGGGCCTCCGGAACTGCTGGGCGCACTTCTGCGCTGCGGTGTCGCGTCGGTGATGCTGTGGCTGATTTCGCCGCTGTTTTTCTTCAGTCTGGCGAGCATCGTCCCGCTGTTGTTCTTCGCCACCTGGGGCTTCAAACGCATCTCGCAGCGCACCTGGGCCAAAGTGGCGGAAAACCGCAGCCGCTTTACCGCACACCTGGTCGAAACCGTGGCCGGGGCACGGATGATCCAGCAATGCGTGCAGCAGCAACCCAACCAGCAACGCTATCGGCGCTTGCTCGAAGACTTCAACGATGCACTGATCGGCGGCAACCTGCGCTCGGGCTGGTTTGCCCCGTTCACCGGGCTCCTTGCCGCGCTGGGTATGGCGGTCTTGCTGATGCTTGGCGCCTACGGCCTGGCACAAGGCCAATTGACGGTCGGGCAAGTGGCCGAGAGCTTGTTTTACGTGATGTTGTTCCTGGGGCCGCTGCAAGAACTGTCGGACTTGTTTGAACGTTACGCGACCGGCTCGGCGTCGGCACAGCGGATTTTCCTGCTGCTCGACACCCAACCGGAAATCACCGACAGCCATACGCCGGTGGCCCTTGAAAAAGCCCGAGGTGCAGTGGATTTCGAACGTGTGGGGTTCGCCTATGTACCGGGCTCCCGGCCTGTGATCGATGATTTTGACCTGCATATTCCGGCGGGTGAAGTGCTGGCGATTGTCGGCCCATCAGGGCATGGCAAAAGCACCTTGGTGCAATTGCTCACGCGCTTTTATGACGTGCAGCACGGCACGGTAAAACTCGACGGCATCGACATCCGGCACCTGAGCCAACAGCATCTGCGGCGCAATGTTGGCGTGGTGCTGCAGGACAACGTGCTGTTCAGCGGCAGCGTCCTCGACAACCTGCGCCTGGCAAAGCCCGGAGCCAGCGATGCACAACTGATCGCGGCGGCGCAGGAATTGGGAGCCAGTGAGGTGCTGGAGCGTCTGGCGCATGGGTATCACACCGAAGTGGGGGCGCTGGGAGCACACCTTAGCCACGGGCAACGACAACTCGTCTGCCTGACCCGCGCCTACCTGGCCGACCCGGCAGTGCTGGTGCTCGACGAAGCCACCTCGGCGGTGGATATCCACACCGAACGGCGCATTCAAAAAGCCTTGCGCAAGCTGTGCCAAGGCCGCACCGCGATCATCATTGCCCACCGTCTGGCCACCATTCGCGATGCCGACCGCATTGCCGTAGTCGGCAACGGCAAACTGGTGGAACTGGGCAATCACAGCGCATTGCTGGCCAAGGGCGGTGTGTATGCATCGCTGTACCGCACGTATGCGCACTCGCAGGCACTGCACCCGGCTTGAGAGTGGCCCGCGGCAAAGGTGGCTGCCACTGTTGCTGATCCCCCAGAGCCCTTGCTGATCGATTGCTGCTCCAGCAGCAATCGGCCCTGCGCCGCGCCCCCCAACATCTTGCAAAGCCCCGCAAACCGGCGTCTTCAGCGTTGAACAAAAGCGTGGCATGAGCGTTGCAAACAAGGTTTACCGGCAACCCGTGGGGTTGCTCTTTGACCTGTCGATCCTCGAATTTTTTGGAGAACGTGCAATGTCTCATCCCCTCGAAACACTCTGGTACACCCGTTGCCCTGTGCCCACCGGGCTTGGCATCGCGGTTCAAAAGGGTTGGCTGGAGGAAGTTCTGGAACAACAAGGCACGCGCATCCAGTCACTGCGCGAGTCCAACGAACAAACGGTGCGTGAATCACACTTCGATCACACCCTGCAAAACTCGGTGCGCCACGGCGGTAATATTCCGGCGATCTGGGCCAGGGCCAGTGGCCGTGATACACGCGTTATCGGGCTGTCGTGGGCCGATGAGGTTCAACTGATCTTGACCCTGCCCTCCAGCGGTATCAAAACCGTCAAAGACCTCAAGGGTCGTAAGTTCGGCTTGCCGCACTGGGTCAACGCGCAAATCGACTTCACTCGTGCACAAGCTCTGCGCGGCCTGGAAAACGCCCTCAAGCTCGATGGCCTTGAGGTCAAGGATGTAGAGCTGGTCGACTATGTGCGCGGCGGCACGTTCAGCGATGAAGCCACCCATGTGATCAATGGCATTGCCAACTTCGGCGGCCGCCGTGACGGTGGGCAAAACGCTGAACTGGTGGGCCTGCTGCGCGGCGAAGTCGACGCCATATTCCTCAAGGGCGCACACGCCGTGCAACTGGCTCATCAGTTTGGCCTGCACACGGTGATCGACACTGGCTCTCACCCAGAACCCTTGATTCGCTCCAACAATGGCACGCCGCGCACGTTGAGTGTCGACAGCCATTTGCTGGATAACCACTTCGACACCGCCGTGGCGATTCTGTCTTCGGTGATCCGCGCCGAAGAGTGGGCCTGGACCCACCCGCAAGACACCCGCCGCTTCCTCGCCCACGAAACCAACAGCAGCGAATACTGGGTCACGGCAGCCTATGGCGAAGACGCCCATCAGCGCTTGCGCACCAATCTCGACGAGCGTTCAGTGCATGCCGTTCAGGACTTTACCGACTTCCTGCAGCGCTGGAATTTCATCCCCACCACGTTCTCGGTGAATGACTGGGTCGACAACCGACCACTCGAAGCCTTGCGTACGTCATTGGCCACACGCACGGGTTGATGCGCGGTACCGGGCAGGGACGGATTCCCTGCCCGCTTCACTTTTTAAATGGCCTGGGTAACTGCATGAGCAAAACTCTCGATACGCTTTGGTACACACACAGCCCCGTGCCCACCGGACTTGGCATCGCTGTTGAATCAGGGCGCCTTGCCGAGGCATTTCGCCCTTACGGCACCAATATCCAAGCGCTGCGCGAGTCATCTGACCGGGAAATACGCGAAGCACATTTCGATCATCACCTCGATAATTCAGTCCGCCATGGCGGCAACACCCCCGCGATCTGGGCCAAGGCCAGCGGCAAAAATACCCGTGTGCTGGGGCTGTCCTGGACAGACGAAGTGCAACTGATCCTGACCACCCCGGAGAGCGGGGTTAAAACCATTCGTGATTTACGCGACCGACGCTTTGGCATCCCCAAGTGGGCCAATGTTCAGATCGATTTCGGTCGCGCCCAGGCCCTGCGCGCTTTAGAAAACGCCTTGCAACTCGAAGGGCTGAACATCGGCGATGTAGAACTGGTGGACTATCCCTACGGCGGTAAACACAGCGACGAGCAAATCCGCCATGTGTTCGGCGCACAGATCGCCCTTAAAAGCACTCAGGGCAAACGCCGCAACAATGAGTTGATCGGTTTGCTGCGGGGGGACATTGACGCGATATTCGCCAAGGGCGCGCATGCCGTGCAATTAGCCGACGAGTTCGGTTTGCATGTGGTGATCGACACCGGCTCGCACCCGGACCCCATGGTGCGCAGCAACATCGGTACACCGCGCACGCTGACCGTCGATCAGCACATGCTCGACGAGCATTTCGATGCCGCCGCGCTGATCGTCGAAACCGTGTTGCGTGCCGAGCAGTGGGCCTGGAGCCATGCCGACGAAACCCGACGCTTTCTGGCCCGTAAACTGAACACCAGTGAGTACTTCGTCGCCGCAGCCTACGGTGAAGATGCCCACCGTCGACTGGTGACTCGCCTCGAAGAAAAGTCCTTGCTGGCCCTGCAAGACCTGACGTACTTCTTGCACCGCCATCACTTTATCGAACGGGCTTTTGATGTCCGCGACTGGGTGGATGCGAGACCGCTGGAAGCGGTGCTGGACAAAACCAGGCTGGCCATCTGATGAGCACGCTTATCCGGCGCAACCTGATCCGCCTGACCTGGCTGCTCTCACCTCTGCTGGTGCTGGTGGTGTGGACGCTAGTGGCAGGTTCCGGGCGTTACTCCGAGCAATTGCTGGTGCCACCCTCTGTGGTCTGGGAGGCCTTCAAGGATCTACAGCACAGCGGTGAATTGCTTGAGCACATCCAGTTCAGCCTGAGCCGCCTGGCTATCGGTTTTGCCTTTGGGGCCGGTGCCGGGTTGCTGTTCGGGATTGCCCTGGCGCTGTCAAAAACCGTCGAGCACTACTGCGCACCGCTGTTTCACACGGTGCGGCAGATCCCTTCGATTGCGTTGATTCCGATGTTCATCCTGGCGTTTGGGGTCGAAGAAACCTTCAAGATCATCATCGTCACCAAAGCCGTGTTCTTCCCGGTGGCCTTGGCCACCAGCGAAGGCATCAAGGCCATCCCGCGCAGTTACTTCGAGGTCGCGCGGGTGTACCGCCTGCCATGGCGTGCCCTGGTGCTGGAAGTGATCTTTCCAGCAGCGGCGCCACCGATTCTCACCGGCCTGCGCGTAGCGCTGAGCCGCGCGTGGATGGTGCTGGTGGCTGCGGAACTGCTCGCGGCTGACAGCGGGTTGGGGCAAATGATCGAGATGAGTCGGCAGATGATGCGCATCGATAGTGTGATGGTCGGCGTAGTGGTGATTGGGCTGATCGGCTTTGCTCTCGATTACGGGTTTCGCCTGCTGGAAAAACGTTTGCTGCGCTGGAAAGCCCGTTAGGAGAAGCCCATGAACGTATTGCTTGCCCTGCTGCGCCGTTGCCGTGGCCTGTTGCTGCCGGTGCTGCTGATCGGCCTTTGGGAGTTCTGCTCCCGTCAGGGTGCTGCGCAGGCCTACGCCTTTGTACCGTTGGCGACGATCGGCAAAGGGTTTGTCGATTTGATCGACAGCGGCGCGCTGCTCATCAGCACCCTTGCCAGCCTGCAACGTACTTGCCTTGGTCTGCTGATCGGGGTCACGGCGGGGCTGCTGGTCGGCGCCTCGATGGCGCTGTCACGGGTGGTTGAACGGGCACTAGGGCCGCTGTATCACATCCTGCGCCAAGTGCCGATTCTGGGGTTGATTCCGCTGATTGCCTTGTGGTTCGGCAGCGGTGAAGGGGCAAAAGTGCTGATTGTCAGCCTCGCCGCGTTTTACCCGATGACCCTCAACACGTATGAAGGCTTTAGCCATATCGAGCAGCGCTATCGCGAGGTCGGCAAGATCTTCGCGTTCACCCCGTGGCAGCAACTGACTCAAGTGTTGCTGCCCAGCGCCCTGCCCTCCCTGAGCAATGGCGTGCTGCATGCGCTGGCGTTTGCCTGGGTGAGTTCGGTGGGCGCCGAACTGTTTCTTTCGACGGGTGCCGGGCTGGGCAATCTGATGATGAATGCCGAGGCCGGTTCACGCATGGAAGTCGTGATTATTGGCGTGCTGTGCATTGGTTTGCTCGGCTACGCCATGAACCAATTGTTTTCGCGCCTCAGCCGGCACTTGCTGCGCTGGCGTGATCTTCGTTGAATACGGGATCCCACATGAATGCACCCCTCAAGCAACACTGGCTGGACCCGACCCGGCATCTGCCCGGCGCCCTGGAGATTCGTGGGCTGGGCAAGCAGTACGCCATTGAAGGCAAACCGCTGACGGTGCTGGAAAACATCAATCTGGCGGTCAAGCCGGGCGAGTTCGTGAGCATTGTCGGCGCCAGCGGATGCGGCAAATCGTCTTTGCTGCGACTGATCGTCGGCCTGGAAGCCGAGTACAGCGGCGACATTCTGCTCGACGGTGAACGCATTGTCTCGACTAGCCTGGAGCGCGGCATCGTGTTTCAGGACCACCGCCTGTTCCCGTGGAAAACCGTCGAGCAAAACATCGCGCTCGCGCTGAAAAATCATCGTTTATCCAACGCCGAAAAAGCCAGGTTAGTGGCCGAGCATATTCAACTGGTCAACTTGCAGGGGTTTGAGAAGGCCTACCCGCATCAGTTGTCGGGCGGTATGGCGCAACGCGCTGCCATCGCCCGCGCACTGATCAATAAACCGAAAATCCTCCTGCTCGATGAACCGTTTGGTGCCCTCGATGCACTGACGCGCGTGCACTTGCAACGGGAGTTGCAACGGATCTGGGTACAACAACGCAGCACGATGATCATGGTCACCCACGATGTTGAAGAGGCGCTGTATCTAGGTGACCGGGTGATCGTTATGGACGCTCGTCCAGGGCGAGTCAAACACGAAGTTCACGTCGATTTACCGCACCCGCGTGAACGCCAGTGCGCGCGTTTGCAGGCACTCAAGGACGAATTGTTGACGGAATTGGTCGGCAACGATCGCGAGGCCCCTGCTCACCCATAGACGCCATTTTTACACGCTTTTTCAGCCCGTCATCACGCTGCGACGGGACCCTTTCACAGCCGATTTTTCAGCCGTGCGAGCCCCTGTACCCGGGGGGTTTATACAGATTGAACAGAAAACCTCTTATATGCATTTATTGAATATGCAAATGCTAATTAAGACTTTTTTTATCTATATAAATATCGTGCATGATTCTTCAGCGCTCTTGGTTTCAGGAATATCACCATGTCATTGATCACTCATCCGCATGCTCGCGAACTGACCAAGTCGGTCCGCGCTACCGTATTGGTTTTCAAGGACCCGCGCTCGCTGGAACTGCTCAACCGCATAGAGCGTTTGGCACCCAGCGACGCGAATGCGCTGATCATGGGTGAAACCGGCACCGGCAAGGAGCTGGTCGCCAGACATATCCACAGCCTGAGCTATCGGCGCGATGAACCCTTTGTTGCCGTGAACTGCGGCGCCTTCGCTGAATCGCTGGTGGAGAGCGAACTGTTCGGTCATGAGAAAGGCGCCTTCACCGGCGCCACCACCAGCAAGGCCGGTTGGTTTGAAGCGGCTAAAGGCGGCACGTTGTTTCTCGACGAGATCGGCGACTTGCCATTGAACATGCAGGTCAAGCTGCTGCGCGTGTTACAGGAGCGCGAAGTGGTACGCCTGGGTTCCCGTACGCCAATCCCGATCAATGTGCGGCTGGTGGCGGCAACCAACGTCAACCTGGCCGATGCGGTGGTGGCGGGTAACTTTAGGGAGGATTTGTTCTACCGCTTGCACGTCGCGACGATCCGCTTGCCAGCGCTGCGTGAGCGGCCCGGTGACATTCTGCCGTTGGCAGAGTTTTTTCTCGAAGAACACTGCCAGCGCCTGGGCTACAACCGCGCCACGCTGAGCCCTGAATGCGAGCGCAAGCTGCTGGACCACAGCTGGCCGGGCAACATTCGCGAGCTGGAGAACTCGATTCACCACGCGCTATTGGTGTGCCGTAACCAGCGTGTGCAGCCCGAAGATTTGCACCTGGTCGATATGCGCAGTCACGGGGTGCGCGCCACCAGCCCCCCGGCGTTCACACCGACAAACATGGCCCCGGCAAGCCTTGAAGAAGCCTTGGCCAAATTATTTGAACAGAATTTGCCGAACCTTTACGAGCGCATTGAAGAAACGGTGTTTCGTGAAGCGTACCGGTTTTGCCATGGCAACCAATTGCAAACCGGCCGTGTGCTGGGGATTAGCCGAAACATCGTCCGGGCTCGCCTGGAAAAAATCGGCGAGTTGGCGCAATCACCGCGCAGCGCCAGCCAGGAAGCTCAACGTCAGTCACTGTAGGCGCCAGCTTGCCTCGCGATCTTTTTGAAAGATCAAAAGATCGCGCGACAAGCTCGCTCCTGCAGAGGGTGTAACACGAACATTTTTTAAACGGAGTCAGTCAATGGGTAAAGTCCACACCGCGAGCGCTGTGCCGGACGCGTTATGGCGCCCGGCACCGGTCGGCGACTTGCTCGATCTGAGCCGCGCCTATCGCGAACCGCTGGCGCTGGGGCGGCTGCAAAGTACCCCCAAGCGTATTTTGAGCCGCCCGGAAGCGGTGCTGATCGGCGTGTTGGCGCTGGCGTTGCACGGCGCCGTGATTTATTGGATCAGCCAGAACCCGGCGCCGGTGTTGCCGATCGTGCCGCCGGAAATCCCGCCGATGACGATCGAGTTTTCGCAACCGGCGCCGGTGGTCGAAACACCGCCACCACCGCCTGAGCCGATTGTGCAGCCGGTCGCTGAGCCGCCTCCGCCCGTCGAGGACGAGTTGGCCGTCAAGCCTCCACCGCCGCCCAAGCCCAAGCCAAAACCTGTGGTCAAGCCGGTGCCCAAGCCCGTGCCGAAACCGGTTGAGCAACCCCCCACGCCGCCAGCACCGCCTGTGGCCGCCCCGGCGCCACCGGCACCACCTGCGCCAAAACCGGTGACACCGGCCTCGGCCAACGCCGGTTACTTGCATAACCCGGCGCCGGAATACCCCTCGCTGGCCATGCGCAGAGGTTGGGAAGGCACGGTGTTGCTGCGTGTACACGTGTTGGCCAGCGGCAAACCGGGCGAGATCCAGATACAAAAAAGCAGCGGTCGGACCCAGCTCGATGACGCCGCCCTGGCGGCCGTCAAACGCTGGAGTTTCGTCCCGGCCAAACAGGGCGACGTGGCCCAGGACGGCTGGGTCAGCGTACCCATCGACTTCAAAATCAAGTAACTGAACCTGATTGTTCCAGCGGGCTACCTGACAAAAGGCGCATCGCACTACTGACTTAATGCCTTTGTTGGAGAGCCACACCATGAACCTGATCGCTTCCCCTTTTGAATCCATCGAACACGCGGTCATCTGGCTGCTGATTATTTTCTCGGTCGCCACCTGGGGCCTGTTCTTGCTCAAAGGCGTGCAGTTCGGCCGTCTGAAAAGCCAGGACCGCCGCTTCCTCAAGCAATTCTGGGCCGCCACCAGCCTCGACTCCGCAGCCGAACTGGCCAGCACCGCGCCGGGTGCCGCTGCCCGTGTTGCCCAGGCCGGTTATGCCGCGATCCAGGTGTCTGACACTCAGCAAGCCACTGACCTTGCTCACGCCATCAACCATCAGGACCGCCTCGAGCGCTCACTGCGCCAGCAGATCGTGCGCGAACGCCGCTCACTGGAAACCGGCCTGGCGATCCTCGCCAGTATCGGCAGCACCTCGCCTTTTATCGGCCTGTTCGGCACGGTGTGGGGCATCATGTCGGCCTTGAAAGGCATCAGTGCTGCGGGTTCTGCCAGCCTTGAAACCGTGGCCGGGCCGATTGGTGCGGCACTGGTGGCGACCGGCGTCGGTATCGCGGTCGCGGTGCCTGCGGTGCTGGTGTACAACTACTTTTTGCGTCGCCTGAAACTGACCGCAGCCGACCTCGATGACTTTGCTCATGACTTCTACAGCCTGGCCCAGAAGAGTTCGTTCCGCGTGCATTTGCACCCGGTGCTGAACACCGCAGCCGGTGCAAGTAAAGTGAAGGAGGCGTCTTAAGATGGCTTTTTCAACCCAAGACAACGATGAAGTGCTGAGTGAAATCAACGTCACGCCGCTGGTCGACGTGATGCTGGTGCTGCTGGTGGTGTTTATCGTCACCGCACCGCTGCTGACCAACGCGATCCCGATCAACCTGCCGAAAACCGAGGCCGTGGCCCCGATCGAGCAAAAGGATCCGGTGGTAGTGAGCATCGATGACAAGGGCAAGGTGTACATCAACAAGGACGAGATTCAACCGGACCTGCTGGAGGTCAGCCTGCAAGATGCCAAAGCGAAAAACCCGGATGTGCGCGTGCAGTTGCAGGCCGACAACGGGGTGAGCTACGGCGAAGTGGCCAAGCTCATGGCCTCGATTGAAAAGGCCGGCATTACCAAGCTGGCGGTGATCACGGCCAAATAAACAGGGGTTGCCTCGCGATCTTTCAGGGACCCAAAGATCGCGGGCACGCTCGCTCCTGCCAATGGGCTTGATCTTAAATGACCCGCCGGGGCTCAACGTTTAATCCTCCTCTGCTTTAAAGCACGAAAAAGCCGGTGAAAACCGAGCTGAATCGACCCCCGACCGTCATCCCGATGTCACGCAGCTTTGTTTCCTTGGGCGCATTTCGCCACTCAAGGAGGCTCCATGATTCGCCCAACGCTGCTCGCCCTCGCGCTGTTTTCTGTGATCAACAGTGCAGCGGCCACCCCCGCGTCCCCCCTGCCCCATTCACCCGGTACACCCTACGCCGCCAGCGGTCTGGCGGATCGGATTGTGCTGACGCCGGGGGCCAATCCCGCGCGGGAAATGGCCGTGACCTTTCGCACCGACACTCACCAGCAAGCCAGCCAATTGCAACTGGCGGTCGCCCTCGACGGCCCGCAACTGGCCAAGGCTGCTCATACGCTGGAAGGGACTCAACTGAGCCTGGACACTGAAAACGGCCCGGCGCTTTACCACCAGGTGCGCCTGCACGATTTACAGCCAGACACCGCCTACGTGTACCGGGTCAAAGGTGCTGAAGGCTGGAGCGAATGGTTGCAGTTCCGTACTGCCGCCGAGACGTTCAAGCCATTCAGTTTTATCTACATGGGCGATGTGCAAAACGACATTCTGTCACTGGCCTCGCGCAGCATTCGGCAGGCCCTGAGAAGTGTGGCCAACCCTGCGCTGATCGTGCATGCCGGGGATCTGGTGTCGCAACGCGATGACCTGGTGCATGACGATCAATGGGGCGAGTGGAACCAGGCCGGTGGCTATAACTACGGGATGATCCCGCAGGTGGTGGCCATCGGAAACCACGAATACCTGGACGGGACGAACCCTGATGACAGTGAAAGCCGTACCCTGAGCCCGCACTGGAATCGTCAGTTCGCGCTGCCGGACAACGGCGTGCCGGGCCTGAAGAACACCACGTATGTGATGGATTACCAGGGCGTGCGTTTTATCGTGCTGGATGGCACGGCGGCCCTCGACATGGGCACCTTGGCCGAGCAAACCAAATGGCTTGAGAACAGCCTGAAAAACAGCCCGGCGCGCTGGAATATTGTGGTCAACCACCAACCCGTTTTCACCTGCGCCCGCCCCGAAGACACCGAGCCGTTGAAGGCCGCCTGGAAACCGCTGTTTGAGCGCTACAAGGTGGATCTGGTGCTGCAAGGCCATGACCATTGCTACAGCCGCGTGACCAGCGAAGCCGGGCGTGCGGCCTCCCGTGCAGACCGTGCCAGCGGCAAGGTGCAGGGCCCGGTGTACATGGTCTCGGTGGCGGGGTCGAAGATGTACGGGCTCAATGACCGGGCGCACCTGCAACCGGACCGCAGCGCTGAAGAAACCCAGTTGTATCAGACCATCGACGTGCAAGACTCACGTCTTGAAGTGCGCAGCTACACCGCCGCGGGCAAGCTGTATGACGCGTTTGACCTGAAGCGTGATGCGCAAAACCGCAATCACCTGAGCGAGCCGATGAAGTCCCTGCCTGCTGAACGGGCCTGCACCGGCACGGCGGGCCCGGATGGTTACCCGTGCAGTTCGCGGGGTAAGTAAAACCCGTCTCTTGTCTCGCGATCTTTTGATTGTTTAAAAGATCGCGAGGCAAGCTCGCTCCTTCAGTTGAGGTCAGGTAATGGGCGCCGGGTTGAACAGGGTGAGGTCGTTGTGCAGTTTGTGCTGTTCGGCCCAAGTGTGTTTTTTGCCGCTGGCCACGTCCAGGTAATAGTGGAACAACTCCCAACCCAGCTCTTCGATGCTCGCCCGCCCGGTGGCGATGCGCCCGGCGTCGATGTCGATCAGGTCCGGCCAGCGCTGCGCCAGCTCGGTGCGGGTCGAGACTTTCACCACTGGCGCCATGGCCAGACCATACGGAGTGCCACGCCCTGTGGTGAACACATGCAAGTTCATTCCGGCCGCCAGTTGCAAGGTGCCACAAACAAAGTCACTGGCCGGGGTGGCACAAAAAATCAGCCCTTTGTGGGTAAAGCGTTCGCCAGGGCCGAGCACGCCGTTGATGGCGCTGCTGCCGGACTTGACGATAGAACCCAGCGACTTTTCGACAATATTCGACAACCCGCCTTTTTTGTTGCCCGGCGTGGTGTTGGCGCTGCGGTCAGCCTCGCCTTTGGCCAGGTAACGGTCGTACCAGTCCATTTCACGCACCAATTCCTGGGCAACCGTCTGGCTTTGCGCCCGCGAGGTCAGCAGGTAAATCGCATCGCGCACTTCGGTGACTTCAGAAAACATCACCGTCGCCCCGGCCCGCAACAGCAGGTCCGAGGCGTAGCCCAATGCCGGGTTGGCAGTGATCCCGGAGAACGCGTCGCTGCCGCCGCATTGCATGCCGAGGATCAGTTCGCTGGCCGGCACTGTTTCGCGGCGACGCTGATCGAGCTTCTGCAAGCGGGTTTCGGCCAACGCCATGATCTGTTCAATCATTTCGGTAAAGCCGTGGCTCGCCTCCTGCAAGCGGTATAACCACGGTTCGCTGAGGTCCACCGAAGGGTCGTTGTCGTGCATCACCTGCCCGGCCTGAAGCTTTTCGCAGCCCAGGCTGATGACCAGCGCTTCGCCGCCCAGGTTGGGGTTGCGCGCCAGATTGCGCACGGTACGAATCGGGATATAAGCGTCGGTGGCACTGATCGCCACACCGCAACCGTAGCTGTGGGTTAGCGCCACCACGTCATCGACATTCGGGTAATGCGGCAGCAGTTCGTCACGGATGCGCTTGACCGCATGGTTCAACACCCCGGTCACGCACTGCACGGTGGTGGTGATGCCCAAAATATTGCGCGTGCCCACGGTGCCGTCGGCGTTGCGATAACCCTCGAACGTAAACCCTTCGAGGGGCGCCTGTGCGGCCGGCACGTCGGTGGCCAGCGGCAAGCTGTCCAGCGGTGGCGCGGTGGGCATGCGCAGTTGGTCTTCATTGACCCAACACCCCCGCGCAATCGGCTGCAAGGCATAGCCAATGGTTTGCCCGTAGCGAATCACTTCGCCGCCCTGGGGTATATCGACCAGCGTGACCTTATGGCTTTGCGGCACAAAGTCCAGAGTCACCAACCCATCCGCCAGCTCGGTTCCGGCGGGCACGCCCTGGTCATTCACCACCACGGCTACGTTATCCCGCGCGTGCAGGCGGATGGTGCGCGGCGAGTCGGCATGTTCAATCAACGTCATAAGCCCGCTCCTTGGTTTTACGCAAAAGGCCGCTGATTGCTCAGCGGCCTTGGGCATTGTTTATTGCGGGCCTTGCTTGTCGATCAAGGCGGCCAGTGCTTCGTATTCTTCTGGTAACAAATCGGTCAGTGGCGTACGCACCGGGCCAGCACAGTGGCCAGAGATGGTCGCCCCGGCCTTGACGATGCTCACGGCGTAGCCCGCTTTGCGGTTGCGGATGTCCAGGTACGGCAGGAAGAAGTCGTCGATGAGCTTGCCCACGGTGGCGTGATCTTCGCGGGCAATGGCGTGGTAGAACTCCATCGCGGTTTTCGGGATGAAGTTGAACACCGCCGAGGAATACACCGGCACGCCCAGCGCTCTGTAAGCCGCGGCGTAGACTTCGGCCGTCGGCAAACCACCGAGGTAGCTGAAGCGGTCACCGAGACGGCGGCGGATCGAGACCATCAGCTCGATGTCGCCCAAGCCGTCCTTGTAGCCGATCAGATTCGGGCAACGTTCTGCCAGGCGCTCCAGCAGCGGCGCGGTCAAACGGCAGACGTTGCGGTTGTAAACCACCACACCGATGTTCACCGACTTGCACACCGCCTCAACGTGAGCAGCCACGCCGTCCTGGCTAGCTTCGGTCAGGTAGTGCGGCAACAACAGCAACCCTTTGGCGCCCAGGCGCTCGGCTTCTTGCGCGTATTCGATGGCTTGACGGGTAGAGCCGCCGACACCGGCCAGAATCGGCACGCTGGTGGCGCAGGTATCCACCGCGGTTTTGATCACTTGCGAGTATTCGCTGGCCGCCAGGGAGAAAAACTCACCGGTGCCGCCTGCTGCGAACAAGGCCGACGCGCCATACGGGGCCAGCCATTCCAGACGCTTGATGTAGCCCTCACGGTGAAAATCACCCTGAGCATTGAAATCGGTGAGCGGAAAAGACAGCAGGCCAGACGAGAGGATGGACTTCAGTTCTTGTGGATTCATTATTCGAACACCCTGGGTGATTGAGATGACGGCAGCAAGTTTTGTCGTACGTCATCGTACAACTAATAATATTATCGTCAATCCCTGTTCTTAAAATCACCCGCACAGGGGCGCCCTAACTGCTCAATAACGGCAAGCCAAGGGCCGTGTTAGAGCGGTCAAACGCTGGATGAAATAAATACCATAAAGGCTAAGGCGGCGTATTTAAATGCGCACAGCGATGAGAGCGCTTTGCGGTCCCGCGCTGGATCGTGTCTTGTGCGTGCCTAGAGGGCATGCCGTTATACAGGCCAACAGGTTGTACGATCACAACACCTCACCCCTTGGGGCCTTTGACCGGATACTCCATAAACGGCTTGATTTCCTTGAGTACAAACATGCTCTGCATCTCTTTGATCCCGGTCAGGCGCCGGATCACCGACATGGCAAAGTCGGCAAAGGTGTCCAGGTCCCGCGAGACCACTTGCAGCAGAAAATCCGCATCGCCGCCAATGCTGTAGCAGGCCACCACGTCTTCAAGGGCCATGACTTCCTGCTCAAACTTGCGTGCTTCGACTTCGCTGTGGCGGTCAATGGTGACCCGTACGAACACCAGCACCCCGAGGCCGATCTTGCGTCTGTCCAGCACCGCGCGATAGCCCTGGATGACCTTGTGCTCTTCCAGTTGCCGTACCCGCCGCCAGCAAGGCGAGGCCGACATGCCGATGCCATCGGCCAGGGTCTGATTGGTGGTGCGCCCGTCCTGCTGCAAGGCGGCAAGAATTTTGGCGTCAATGGCGCTTAGGCTCTGCTCGGTCATAAATACCTCGTTGATAATTTTTAAAGGTAAATCTGACCCTTATTCAGTCAATCGACAATCAAAAAAGACCAATTTATCCACCGCCTGCGGGATATGCTTATTGACACACACCCTCAGCCAAGGATGAATCCGGATCATGCTCGAACTCTCTCAAGCACTGACATACACCGCCGCACTGGGCGTCGCTGCGGCCATCCCGGGCCCCGGCATGGCCGCTCTGGTTGCACGCAGCGTGGGTGGTGGCGCCCTGCCCGGCTTCAGTTTGTTGTCTGGATTGATCCTGGGCGACCTGGTGTATTTGTCCTTCGCAGTGTTTGGCCTGAGCTTGATCGCCCACTACTTCGATGCGTTGTTTGTCTTGGTGCGAGTGTGTGCGGCAGTTTACCTGAGCTATCTGGCCTGGCAGTTCTGGTGGGCGAAGCCGCAGCCAGTAGTGCTCGGTCGGCCAATCAACAAGCGGGAGCTGTTCAGCGCCTGGCTGTCCGGCCTGACCATTACGTTGGGCAATCCGAAAACCATCGCGTTCTATCTCGCGTTGTTACCGCTGGTCATCAATCTGGAGTCGGTGTCGCTGCACACATGGGGCGTCGTGCTGGTGCCGTTGACCATTGCGGTGCTGTTTATCGTCGGCGGCCTGTTTGTGCTGGGCGCGGTGCGTATCCGCCACTTGCTCGCCAGCCCGCGCGCTCAACACTACCTGTTTAGAGGCGCGGCGTTGATGATGCTGGGGGCCGCGCTGGCCATGCTGGCGCAAAATCTGTAAGAAGCGCCCTGAATAATCGTTTTGCCCTACGACACTCCCGGACCGCTCTCCCGGGCAACCCCGCCGCGTCCGATACGCATCCTGTTGCAAATTGCCCACGCTATGCAGCGTCAGCAATCACGCAAAGGATCCCCATGTCGAACGTACCGCAATCTCGGCGGCGAGCACTGCCGAGCGCCTGCTCATTGCCCACGAATACCCTCACCCTGGGCCTGTTGGCGGGTTTATGGACGCTGCCAGCACACGGTCTTGCCTATCACGAACAAGGCCGCCTGCACGACGCAGCCAGTTGGCACAGCCAGGAATTCACCCGGGACTGGGGCCTGCAAGCCATCGGTGCAGACGCCGCTTATGCGCGCGGGCTAAGCGGTCGAGGGGTGAATCTGGGTATTTTCGACTCCGGTGTCGACCTTCGCCATAGTGAGTTCGCGGGCAAAGACCATCGTGCTACCCGTTTGGCAGACCCTGGTTGCACCCGTGAGAAGCTGCCCACCGAGCTAGATGATGGCTGCTTTTTCAGCAACGGGGATCGTGCCCAGGTCGTTTATAACGACCTGCCGCCAGAGGTATTGGAGGCGCTGCACTACCTGGTTTCCATTGGCGATCTTTCAAGCGATGACTTGAACGATTACCTCGACATGGCCGGCATCGAATATGAAGCGCACGGCACCCATGTGGCGGGCACAATGCTGGCTAATCGCGATGGTGCGGGCACACACGGCGTGGCCTATGGCGCCGCGCTGAACACGGTACGGATTTTCAGCAACACCTATAACTTTCTTCCACCCGTGTACAAAAAAACCCAGAGCATTGAACCGGGCCATTTCGACACATCCACGCCCACCTACAAGCAGATGCACGCGCACAACGTACGCGCGATCAACCATAGCTGGAACCTCTCTGACCGGTTCGCCAACCTTGATCAACTGACGGCAGCACTGGCAAAACACCGTGAGGGCGTCGGCCGCTCTGTCGCTCAAGGCTCGCTGGATTTCGGCCTGCTTCAGGTCTGGGCGGCCGGTAATACAATCACGCCGAACCTCTCACCTGAACAAGCCCCCATGGCGGGTGTTATCGCGATGCTACCGCTGGCCATTACGGGCCTGGAGCCGTACTGGCTGAGCGTGGTCAATGTGGACCAAAACCTGACCCTTTCACCCGGCTCATTTCGCTGTGGCTACAGCATGGACTGGTGCGTGGCGGCTCCGGGGGCCGCTATCACCTCGTCGGTGGTCGGCGGTGACATTGACGTTAACAAGTGGTACGACGAAGACGGCGAGGTCAATGGCTTTGAAGTGACAGGCGATCGGCCGGTCTTTGCTTATGAAACCTGGTCAGGCACCTCCATGGCCGCCCCGCATGTAACGGGCGCGCTGGGGTTGTTGATGGAGCGCTTCCCGTACTTGGACAACCCGCAAATCCGTGATGTGTTGCTGACCACCGCTCAAGACCTTGGCGCGCCCGGTGTCGATGACGTGTATGGCTGGGGGCTGATCGACCTCAAAAAAGCCATTGATGGGCCGGGGCAACTGCGGGTCGATACCCGCGTGCAGATGGACCGTCGCGCAGGCGGCGCCGTGGTCTGGCAGGGTGGCGCCTGGGACGATTGGCGCAATGATATCGACGGTCCGGGGCGGCTGAACAAAGACGGGGCCGGCTGGCTGCGCCTGAGCGGCAATAACCGTTTTGCCGGTGCGACCCTCAACCAGGGCATTCTGGAGTTCGACGGCACCAACCACCTCACCCGCGACATCACGGTTGAAGGCGGATTGCTGCGGCTCAATGGCGCCTTGCATGGTTCTGCGCTCAACGTTAACGGCGGCATCGCCCAGATCAACGGCCGGGTGACCGACGCCACGACCTGGGTCGGTGCGGCCGGTTTGCTCAGTGGTGACGGCGAACTGTCACACACCCACGTGCAGGGCACACTGATGCCGGGCAGCGAATACCGGGCCTTGACGGTAAACGGCGATTACCAGCAACAGGCCGGCTCAACCCTGATCGCCCGCCCTGGCCCAAACCCTGGCCTGCCTGCGCTACAGGTCACGGGCGCGGCCCATTTGCAGGGCGGTACATTGCGTTTGGCGCCTGCGCCGAATGTGTTCGCCCTGGGTCAGCGCTACCGTGTGTTGCAGGCTGATGCAGGGATTAATGGCCGATTCGACGCGCTGGATCATCAGGCGTTTTCGCCGTTTCTAGGGTTCACTCAACGTCAGGAGGCCGATCAGTTATCGGTTGACGTCAGCCGTGGCCTGCCGTTGGTGTCGGCGGCCAGCAGCGCCAACCAGCGCGCAACGGCCGAAGCTGCCGATGCGCTGCCCATGTCTGCGTCTTTGGCGCAGCGCCTGACCTCATTGTTCCCGGAACCGGCACAGCAGGCGCTGGATCAGCTCAGCGGCGAACTGTATGCCAGCACTCAGTCGGTGCTGCTGGAAAACAGCCACGTTATACGGGATGCCGCCCTGACCCGCGCATCGGGCCTGTCGCCTTCTGGCCTGTGGGTGCAGGCGTTAAATCAAAACGGCCGACTCGACGGAGATGGCAACGCTGCGAAGGTCAGTCACAGCAACACCGGGGTCATGATCGGTGCCGACCATGAGTTTGACCAAGGCACCCGCGCGGGGTTGCTGTTCGCCAACAGCCAAGGCCGTGTCAACACCGGGAACACGGGCAAAGCCTCGCTCGACACTGTCCAGTTCGGCCTGCATGCGGGTCACAGCTGGAACGCGTTCGGGCTTTACGGCGGCCTGGCCTATGCGCGCAACACGATACAGAGCAAGCGCCGGGTCAGTTTTGCCGACATCGATGAAGGCCTCTCGGCCAATTACCTCAGCCACACCCGACAGCTTTTTATCGAAGGTAATTACCGTTTGAACTACGACGCCTGGGCGCTGCAACCCTATGTGCAACTGGCCCATGTGCGGGTGCGCAATGACGGGTTCAGCGAGCGTGGCGGCCAGAGCGCCTTGCAGGGCAGTAAAACCAGCAGCGCGGTCAATTTAAGCACCGCGGGCGTGCGTTTCAACCTTGACCTGAGCCAGCGACAGATCGGCCCATCGTGGTTGAGCTTCAACGCAGGCCTGGCCTACACCCACGCCAGCGGTGACCTGCAACCCACCACCCAGGTTGCCTGGCAGGGCGCCAGCAGCCAACGCATTGCCGGCGCCCCACTCAGCAGCACCGTGCAACTGGACCTCGGTGCGGTAGCACGCCTCTCGCGCGGCAGCACGTTAAGCCTGAACCTGAATGATCAACGCAGTAAACGCTCACGTGAACAAGGCGTCACGGCGCAGTACCAGTACACGTTTTAAGGCCTGTTCACCTCGGCGAAAATCTCCGTGATCGCTCGCCGGGGTGAGCGTTTGACCAGCGCCTTGACCTTGGCGCTCAAACGTAGCAACTCGGCGCTGGGCTTGGCCCATTGCTCGGGCGGCAACGGCTCGGACCATTCACGCATCGCCTCGGGCAGCGCTTTGCGGCCGACCTTGGCGATGCGTTTTATCTCCCATTCCACTAAGTGGTTGGGCAGGGTCCATAACGTCATGACGTGGTAGACGTACCAAAAAAAGCCGTAGACCCACCCCACTTCTTTCTCCCGGATACGCCGGTGCAAACTGGCGCGGGCATTGCGAAACGTGTGCAGCCCTTCGTGGGAAGGGTCGCCGGGAGCCTGAAGTTCCAGCGGGTCCTGGATGGCTTGCAGATCGTTAAGTTCGTACTCCATATAACCGCGCACGGCCTCCCAATTGGCAATCGCCAGTTGCAGGGCGCCGCACTGGAATTCGACGCTGACCAACTCGCCTTCATGCATAAAGCCCATGCCCATCCCGTAGTGCCGGGTGATGCCGTATTGAGTCGCGCTTTGGCCTTGAACCACCCAGGCAGACAAGGATTCCCAAGGGACGAACAAGGGTTCTGTGGCGCCATCGGGCATAAAACAGACTTCACGGCGTTGACGGTTGAAGCGGGTGGGGATGACTTTGGTGAAGAGTTTGTGGTGGTGGAGCCAGATGCAAAAAAACATGCCTAAAACAAACAAGTTCCCCCATAGCGCAAATTTCCAGGCAACCAGAAAGATCCCAGAGATAGCATCCAGAATATCTTCACTACCGAACCCTAAAACCCAACCCAAGAAACCGCCCAAGAGAGGGAACCCAAAAGCGATTAAACAAGCAGCACTGAATGGAAGACCAAGGTTGACCTGATAGGAGAATACATTCGGTTCTCCCCCTCCAAAGTCCAAGTAAATATCGTTGTAATCACTGATATACGGACAGCAAGGTTCTGCCGCTGCGGGCAGCGGCAAAGGGGCCAAATAGGTTTGTCGTCCTGCAAGACAAAACTCTATGTCACCCGCTTTTTTAGAAGAGCCTTCTAATGATTGTTGAATTGATATGGAAGGGCTCATTGCAAAGCCTCCATTGCCATGACATCAACCCCTAACAAAGGCATTTCTACGTTCGAATCGAAATGCTGTTTCGCCGAGAGAAAGCGTCCACCTTCAAGAGGATTGAAACGAATACGGTAATTACGCCGAACCAATTGCCCCTCGTCATCTAACGACTGGAGCTCAAGCTCAATCAATAACTCCTCGGAAATAGTGCCGATAGTGCGTTCAGGATTGCGTGGATATGTCAGCTTGATCATCAAGGGGGCTGGCCCGCTCTGTTCTTTTTCGGGCTTGCTCACCATTCGATACAACCCTGCCTGCACCTGCTCCACGGAAAAAGCTTGCCGCCCCCCCTCGAAGAAACATTTGATTTCACCTGCTCCAATGGGGCTGTCTACCTGGACATCGCTAAAGTCATTAACGTGTCGCCTGTGGCCTATGTAGGTGAAGTAATTCCGGCAAAAATGACTTATGAAGACTATCAAGGGTGGGAGCGGGCTTGCTCGCGATGCTCTCAAGAGCGCCTCATTTACTCGGCAAATACGCATCACCGTTAACGACCATCGCGAGCAAGCCCGCTCCCACAGAGGCAGAAATTGCATAAGTGAACAGCATTGCCGCATGCCGGGAGCTCTGTTTGAACAGATTGCAGTCCAGTGATTTGAGTCGTCATAGCCGCTTAACCACGCTGCCTCGAGGTGGGCTCGCTGCGATACACCTCAGCAAACACCTCAGTGATTGACTTGCGTGGTGAGCGTTTGATCAACGCTTTGACCTTGGCGCTCAAACGAAGCAACTCGGCGCTGGGCATGGCCCATTGCTCGGGCGGCAACGGCTCGGACCACTCAAGCATCGCCTCGGGCAGGGCTTTGCGGCCGACCTTGGCGATGCGTTTTATCTCCCACTCAACCAAATGGTTGGGCAAGGTCCATAACGTCATGACGTGGTAGACGTACCAAAAAAAACCGTAGACCCACCCCACTTCTTTCTCACGAATACGCCGGTGCAAACTGGCGCGGGCATTACGAAACGTGTGCAGGCCTTCATGGGAAGGGTCGCCGGGAGCCTGAAGCTCAAGCGGGTCCTGGATGGCGTGCAGATCGTTGAGTTCGTACTCCATATAACCGCGCACAGCCTCCCAATTGGCAATCGCCAGTTGCAGAGCGCCGCACTGGAATTCGACGCTGACCAACTCGCCTTCATGCATAAAGCCCATACCCATCCCGTAGTGGCGGGTCACGCCGTATTGGGTCGCGCTTTGGCCTTGAACCACCCAGGCAGACAGGGATTCCCAGGGGACGAACAGCGGTTGTGTGGCGCCGTCTGG
>NZ_WIVZ01000079.1:0-2128 GCF_009600325.1 Pseudomonas sp. FSL R10-2189 | reverse complement strand
ATTACATAGCCAGGTGCTTGCTGAAGTCAGGAGGGTTTAGAAATCAGCTACACCCTTAAATGCGAAGAGCCAGTAAATAGATCAAGATTTGATAGATATTTGCTGTCTGGGTTTTTTCTGGTTAGTGCTTTAGCTAGTTGTGAAACCTGTTCTGCGTAGGGTGATAGCACTGCCAGTTTTGGCTTTTGTTCTACGTTTGGGTGTTTGCGTAGTTTTTTTAGTAGATCAACAACTGCACTGCATTCCAGCTTGTTTTGCCACCTAGGCAGGCTATCTCCCTCTTTCATGTTTTTCGTCGTCTGAACGTCAGGCATATCGATCCATGTGATTGCTGCTGAGTTCGTCAGTGGTTTGGGAGATGCAAAGAAAAATGGTCGAGGGTTCGGTGTCTGTAAGTAATGTTTAATTTTTCCTTCGTCAGTAGTTAATTCTTTTTTATAGAAAACATGAGATATCAATTCGGCTATATCCGGGTGCATCCTGTGTTGCACGGTTAGCATACTTGCTATGGCTTTTCGATTTTCCAGAGATCCGAATATTTTTTTGTGGTTTTTTGATTCTGCCTCTTCGTCATTGATTAGTGTTTCAAATAGCATTAGATTGCGAGTTGCGCTAATCCCGATATCTCGAAAAGCATCTGTAGTGAGGGTTTCCTCGTCGAGCATTGCTTTAATTGTTTCTCCTTTGATTTTGGAGTTAGATATTTGTTCGGTTTCTTTAAAGACTACTCTCAGCTTTTCAGCATCTGACAAAATAGCTTTGATTTCGGTTGAGCGGTAAGGTGGGAGCTGCTTATGATCTCCAATCATCAGCCTACGGTGCGAAAGTAGAAGCGGGCTGAGTAGTTCAATCCCAGTAACCTTTCCTGTTTCTTCCATGATAGTCCAATCAAACTGAGCCTTGTCCCTAATCATCCTCTCTACCGGTTCAGCGTTCGTAGTTGAGAAAACCATATTGGCGGAGCGTAGTAACTGGTTTATCAGAGGGTATCGTTTAGATTTTGCTCCATGCATCATGCTGGTGATAGTGTTTTTTGTATTTTGCGATTTTGATTTTTTGAATAGTGGGCTATCTATGAGTTTCTTCAGATAATTTTTAGCCTTAATATCCGCATCAGAAACCTCAGTGTCGTCGTCCTTGTCCTGCTTGTTACACTGGATGACCAAGAGATTGGTTTCTGGGCCTTCACCATTAATGACACCTGTTTTTTCTATCTCGTGGAATAGATGTTGCACTGTTGAATGGCTTTGAGCCGTCAATAAAATTCTACTATCCGGCTCTTGTTCGAAAATCTGTTTGATTAGTGCTGTGATTAAGTGAGTTTTACCGACTCCAGGCGGTCCTTGAACAAGATATATTGGCAGTGTTCGTAGAATTTTTTTGAATGCATCTTGCTTTGAAGTGTCCAGATTGTTGAAGGTGTCGTTCTCCGGAAGTTTGTCCTGTGTTGTGATGATTCTTTGTTGTGGATGGATTAAAACATTCATTAGTTCTGCATGTGTTTCTAGCTTGTCAAGCGCGCTTGCTCGTCGACTTAGTTGTCGAAAGGTGCCTTGTAAGGAATCGGGTGCTATAAAATATTGTTTGAAATATGGTGGTGGTGTTTTGCAATTGAATATGAATATTAATTGGTCTTCATTGTTGGTTTCGTATTCTTGAAAGGTTATTAAAGTTTCGCCTTCTTCCTCCCTGGTTAAAAGTGAATTGCTTATTAAACTCCATGTTACTGCCTCGAATTCTCCCAGATTTTTAATTAATTTGTTTTCAAGGCGAACTGCGGGGGGCTCTAACCCCATCGATTTTGCCAGAGTTTCTGCGTCTATAGAATTTATGCTAGACAGCTTTATCAGCCATGTCCCATCTTCGCTAGTGTATCGGTCTACTACTTCGACAGGAAATATATCAGCACGAGCATAAGCTATCTCTGTCAGATGGCAGGCGGCTAGACCTTTAATAAGCGTTTTTTGTTCTGGGGATTTCGAATCTGTGATTTCCTCAAATTGTCTTAAAATAGCCGACCAAGAAGTTTGCGATAGACTTCCAGGGCTATTGCGGCTCTTCGCATTTAAGGGTGTAGCTGATTTCTAAACCCTCCTGACTTCAGCAAGCACCTGGCTATGTAATTGGT
>NZ_WIVZ01000078.1:0-2410 GCF_009600325.1 Pseudomonas sp. FSL R10-2189 | reverse complement strand
GTAAGCGTCCGCCCAACTCACCTTGCGTAAGTTAGGGCTTGCGCCCACTGATGCGGCAGCAGTTGACCAATCTCACTCGCTCGCTGCGTCGGCAACCGCGTCAGCACATCCTTGAGATAGGCATACGGATCATGCCCATTCATGCGCGCCGACTGGATCAGGCTCATGATCGCCGCCGCCCGTTTGCCGCTGCGCAGTGACCCGGCAAATAACCAGTTCGAGCGGCCAAGCGCCCACGGCCGAATCTGGTTTTCACATGGATTGTTGTCTATCGGCACAGCGCCGTCGTCAGCGTAACGAGCCAGTGCAGCCCAGCGCTTGAGGCTGTAATCCAATGCTTTGGCGATAGCCGATCCTTCGGGCACAAGATCGCGCTGGGCCAGCATCCAGGTATGCAGTGCGTTAAGGATGGGTACTGCTTTTTCTTGGCGTACTCGCCATCGATCTTCGTCGCTCATGTCCCGCGCTTGCCGTTCGATTTCGTACAGTCCACCAATCGAGTGCAGTGCCTGTTCGGCCAATTGGCTTTTGTTGGTTGCGTGTAAATCGAAGAACTTGCGGCGGGCGTGGGCCATGCAGCCGATTTCGGTGATGCCTTGCTGGAAGCTGGCCTTGTAGCCGGAAAAGTCATCGCAGACCAGCTTGCCGTTCCAGTCACCCAGAAAATTACGCGCATGCTCACCCGCACGACTCGGGCTGAAGTCGTAAACCACAGCCTTGAGCGCCGAGAATGGCGTCGTGCAGTAGGCCCAGACGTAAGCGCGATGGGTTTTCTTCTCGCCCGGCGCGAGCATCTGCACCGGCGTTTCATCGGCGTGAATCACGCCCTGGGCCAGTACCGCCTCGCGCAGCGCATCGACCAACGGTTGGAGCTGAACGCCGGTTTGGCCGACCCACTGCGCCAGTGTTGAACGAGCGATGGTTAGGCCGGCACGGCCAAAGATTTTCTCTTGTCGGTACAAAGGTAAATGGTCAGCAAACTTGGCCACCATCACGTGAGCCAATAGTCCTGCGGTCGGGATGCCTTTGTCGATAACCTGCGCCGGCACCGGTGCTTGGATCAGCGTTTCGCACTGGCGGCAGGCCCATTTTCCACGGACATGCTGCTCGACTGTGAACACGCCCGGTGTGTAATCGAGCTTTTCACTGACGTCCTCGCCGATACGCTGAAGCTGGCAGCCGCACGCGCACTGGGTGTTTTCTGGCTCGTGACGGATCACGGTGCGCGGAAACTGCGCTGGTAAGGCTGCACGCTTGGGTTGCTGGCGTGGTTCGGCCGGCGCAGCAGGTGGATTGACCGCCTTCAGTTCGGCCTCGATAGCCGCGATATCCGTATCCAGCAGATCGTCGAGCAGGCTGCCCTGATCAGGGCTCAGTTGCTCGCTGCGCTTGGCAAACTTGTGCCGTTTAAGCAGCGCGATTTCGTGGCTGAGCTGCTCGATGACGGTTTGATCGCGGTGGATCTTCTTGCCCATCGTGTCGACTTGCTGTCCCAGAGAGTCAACCTGGAACAGCAACTGCGCAGCGAATGCACGCAGTTGCTCGGAGGTCATTTGGTCAAGATTGGGCGAGGAAGTCATGCCGTGGATTTTACCAAGGCAAGCCGCTTGCGGCAGTAGGCCAAGCAGATAATGGCTGCCTTTTAAAGCAGCGTGATTGCACCGCCAGCCCCAACACGTTGCCAGGGCAGGCCAAGCACCAAGGCCTGAAGTTGCTCGGCATCCAACGCCATCTCGGCGCCATGCCGAATGCCGGGCCAGTGAAACTTACCTTGATTTAAACGGCGCGCCGCTAACCAGACGCCAAACCCGTCGTGCACCAACACCTTCATACGCGTGGCGCGGCGATTGGCAAATAGGTAAGCGCAGTGCGGCTGCGCCGCACCGAACACCGCAATCACCCGGGCAAGGGCGGTTTCGGTACCGGCGCGCATGTCCATCGGTTCAGTGGCGAGCCAGATGGAATCGATACGGATCATCGCAGCAGGTCGCGCAGGAACACGGAACACGCGGCTGCATTTTCGGCAGGCCAATTCACAACGACCACACCTTTTTGGGACGGTACTTCGATTCGAATTATGCTGGGAAGCGTTTGATGCATAGCCACCGGAACCGGTGACTTGATCGGGATGAAGGAAGTTTGCAGGGTTAGACTTTTCTGCCCATGCAGCCGAATCCACTTATGGACGAGATTGGCGTTGAGGTTGTGGGTCAGCGCAACACTCGCAATCGAGGTGTCAGGCAGTGCACACTCGGCAACGACTTGGGCCTTGAAGGATTTGGAATAGGTACGGCGTTCTTGTTGCATGAGCGTCCCCTTAAAAAGGCTAGAAATGGTGTCCACTTAAAATCAGGTGGACACCATCGCCTTAGGCGACGCTCTCAGGTAGGTGTGTTGCCCGGACGGTTAC
>NZ_WIVZ01000077.1:0-2590 GCF_009600325.1 Pseudomonas sp. FSL R10-2189 | reverse complement strand
ACATTTTCTAAGATCCTCGACTCCTTTTCCAGCCGGTCAGATTTTTTCTACACCCTTAAATGCGAAGAGCCTTTAAACCTAAAGTCATAAGGCGGCCAAGCGGCTCAAGTTCAATGCATTGCTCCGCCGTCATGGGCTCATGGGTAGATGCAGATCAATCGACAAACACAGCCTGTGCAACACCTATCCAATGGGCTGCACTTCGTTCATCAGGGCCAAGGCCGAATCTCTAATCGGTCGAGGTCATACCTTCACTCAGGAGATACGAACATGGGATACGTCACTACGCGGGACGGTGTTGAAATCTTTTACAAGGACTGGGGACCACGTGACGCTCAGGTCATCTTTTTCCATCATGGATGGCCGCTCAGCGCAGACGATTGGGACGCGCAGATGCTCTTTTTCCTGGACCACGGCTATCGGGTCGTTGCCCACGACCGACGGGGGCATGGGCGCTCCAGCCAGGTCTGGGATGGCCACGACATGGATCACTATGCCGACGACGTTGCCGCCGTGGTCGATCACCTCGGCGTACAAGGCGCCGTCCATGTCGGGCACTCCACAGGCGGGGGTGAGGTCATCCATTACATCGCGCGCCACGGTGAAGACCGGGTGTCGAAGGCCGCCATCATCAGCGCCGTGCCGCCGCTGATGGTTCAGGCTGCGAACAACCCTGGTGGTTTGCCGAAATCGGTTTTCGACGACCTGCAGAGCCAACTGAAAGCCAACCGCGCACAGTTCTATTACGACGTTCCGGCAGGACCTTTTTACGGCTACAACCGCCCAGGTGCGAAACCGTCCGAGGGCATCGTGTGGAACTGGTGGCGACAAGGCATGATGGGCTGTGCCAAGGCACACTATGACGGGATCGTGGCGTTTTCTCAGACCGACTTCACCGAGGATTTGAAGAGCATCAAGATCCCCGTACTGGTGATGCACGGGGATGATGACCAGATCGTACCCTATGAAAATGCTGGAGTTCTGTCCGCCAGACTTCTGCAAAACAGCATCCTGAAAATCTACCCCGGCTTCCCCCACGGAATGCCGACAACTAACGCCGATACCATTAACGCTGATCTACTGGCGTTCGTGCGGAGCTAAACCACTGGGGCGGGTAAAGACCCGCCCTTGCTGGCTTAAAGCCGGGGCAAAGACTGAGTCGCCGCCCTCGCCCGCAAGGTACGCTCAATGAAGTTGCAAGGCAGCAAAATAGCCGCCTCGCAAAACACGAGACTAAAAAACCCCGCAGAACGATTTAGCCAATCTGTTGCATCGACCGGTTGAATCCACAGCCAGAAGCGGTCACTGCATAAACTCGGCGCCCGCGAACCGGCAAACCGGAACGCCTGCGGTGTCCACGCTCTGGAAAAAGACTCAGGTGCCCAAGTACTTTAACAACAGGGCCAACACCCAATCCTCTTGCGAGGCCAATGCCGTGCTGATCTCCTCGCATCTCCCATTCAGAGACAGCAGGTTGCCAGCCAGTACTTCTCCACTGGACATGCACATATCCAAAACAATACTAAAAACCCCGTTACCTACCTGCTTGCTTTCAACAACAAGCTCAACCTCTTTAGGGAAGATTGTCAGGTAGACGAAGAGTATTCCATTCGCGTATGTGTAGTGGCCATGATTTCTTTTGAGTAAACCACTCTGGCTTTTCGAAGCCTTCACATAAACATTATCTAGAAACCTTTGAAGGACGAGCAAAAGCTCTGGCTTCTCAGTGCTCATTGGGTTTCCTTGCGAGCAGTAGACTTCAATACGCCATTCTAACCAACATCGACGGTGCCCGAGCTGCACGATGCACAGGGGCGGCCATCTGCGGGTCATTGCCATCTGTGATGAGTAATTGCTCTTAGCTATCTGCTTACCAGCCCAGGGCCTCGCCCTCCCCCCCCCAACAACCAGCTCGCCAAATGCAACCGGGGTAGCGAGAATAGGAATTCGAACCCCTACCTGAATCTGCACTGACCGCTTTGGGCCGATTGCTGCTGCACCACAAGAGTAAAAGATGGAGTTTTATCATGGTTGATAGCCTGGAGGTTCAAGAGTTCGATTACCTTGAACAGGCGTTACTTGAAGCGAGCGTGCCTTTCAGTGAAATAACACGTCAGTGCGCACGCTATTTGCTCAGCCTGATCGACGGCGGTGTACTGGCTAGCGTTTCCGCCCCTAAGTTGAAAGTGCTGATTCCATATATCGAAAAAAGCATCCAGCGAGAGCTTATAGAAAGCGATGGAGATCTCCGGAAAAGGCTTGCACTAGAACTCTGGACGGTAGAGCAACAGCACCGTAAATCAGATGAAGACTTTGCGAACCTCATTCGCTGCGTACTTTTTTGCTTCGCAACAGAAGAGCGCTGGATAGAGGAAGGCACTGGGGACGCGACACCTATCTATCTTTATTTTCTGGCTCAAAAAAAATACTACCTGGCACAAGAAAAGCCTTTATTAAAAGCTTTCAAGATTTTATTGCAGCCAACGGAAAATAAACGTTTCACGAATAGATTGGCGGCTCTTCGCATTTAAGGGTGTAGCTGATTTCTAAACCCTCCTGACTTCAGCAAGCACCTGGCTATGTAATTGGT
>NZ_WIVZ01000076.1:0-2726 GCF_009600325.1 Pseudomonas sp. FSL R10-2189 | reverse complement strand
TCCTTGCGCGCCTGAGAGGCCTCCGCGGCTTTGGCGCGGTATGCCTTGGTCGCCTCCAAGACCTTCGCGTTGAGCCGGTCAGCGATCCCTTCTGGTGTCTCAAGATAGCTTTGCAGCCCCACCCGTCCCAACAACCCCTCCCCCCGGGACTTCTTCGGCGTCAAATCCTCCGGCGTGATCTTCGGCAATACGGCGTTTTCGGCCTGATTCACCTTGGCGTAATAGTCCCGGATCGACTGGTGTTTAGCCTTGCTGCCCTCGAGGCCGCGATCCAGTCCATACCTCCCCACGGCTTTCGCAAAATTGGTCTGCATTGCCGTCAGCTTGGCTCGGCCACCCAGGAACGCTTTGGCGTTCAGCTTGCCGTCCTGGTCGAGCGGTACCACGTAGGCGACCAGGTGCGGGCTGGTTTCGTCGTGGTGCACCGAGGTGGCCACCACGTTATCCGCCCCGTGCAGCTCCTTCAGCCACTCAACCGCCGTGGCGAAATAGCGTTCGCCCTTGGCGTCTGTGCCGTCAAAGTAGTCCGGGCTGGCCCCGATGAAATACTCGACGCACAGCACGGCATCGCTGCGCCGCTTCTCAGGAAGCCGCGCCACGATCGCCGCCTTCACCTCATCGGCACTAGCTATCTCGTGTGTGTTGAGGTGCAGGCGCTCAGGCACCGCATTCGGGGTGTCTCGCGTCCGGTAGTTGTGCGCCAAAGAGCCGCCGATGTTGCCCATCGTCTTGAGCTTTTCCGTGCGCAAAATCGCGTATGCCATAGCTGCCTCTATCGTGCGGTTTGCACGATCTTGGCAGCGATTGAGCGCACGCGAAAGAGCAAAGGTGTACTCACTACACCTTTGCTTCGCAAAGATTCGTTCGTACCGCTGTTCTTAGCTAGGCTTTTGCATTGACAGAGTAGCAATACCATCAACGCTGAGGCTCATCGAAACCTTAGTGCCACTGCTTTTAACGAAGGTGCCATCTGTATTGTAAATGAGCTCGTAAGTACCGCCGTCCTTGAGCAGTAAAGAGTGTTTGACTACCCCGTCATCCTCAGTAATTACATAGCTCTTTAGATCAGCGAGATTGTCCAAACCGAAAGATTTAGGAGTGAAGTTTTCGATACTGACACCCCCTTCTTTTTCAATTTTTAGCACCGTCCCATCAGGACGAGTAATCGTTGCAGATCCATCGGGATGCGTTTCAATGCGGTTCCCGTAGGCTTCAGCATGTAAAAGATTTCCATTTTTATCAGTAGTGAATTGAGGCTCATGTGAAAAGTCGGTCATGTGAAAACTTCATGTAGTTAGGGAAGCAAATTGATACCACACAAAACGAAAATTCCTGCGCTGCGTGTGCAAGTAAGCAACGCGCGCAGGCCGGAGGCGCGGCGTGAAGGAGCGAAGCAGCCGCACGCTGACCTCCCTTCCTTGTGCGGTAGTGGTCGGCGCACAGCGACTGGAAGGCCGCTGGATCTGGATCAGATCGCCGGTGCCTGAACCACCGCTGCTAACGCGCTTCGCTTGTTGGGCGTCCCCCAGCACAGCGCCCTACGGTCACTGCACTGGGTGCCACCTTGAGCTAGCTGAACGGCCCGATTCTTTGAATCCCAGGAGCAAGGGCAAAGACCACATCAAGAGCCAGATCAAGAGCGCGTAGTAACAGAGTGAGAAGCAAACGACCTTTTGGGCCATACGCCACGGGAAAGCTCGAGACAAAATCAGAACCTCTCGAGACAAACGCAGGACATTATGAGACATAATACGCTTGTTTTTTGTCTTTCGAGGGCATAACGTGTGTCTCACCAAAGGACAAAAATGGCCTCCGATATGTCTGGAACGATTAACCTTCGCAAGCTTGAGTACAGCCCCTTAGCCAACCCGCTACTGGAACCCACTGAGGTGACGGTGAAGAAGCGATACGTGAAGACCGGCACGTCAGAGGAGCTGGTGAGTACACGCACCGGAGAGGTCCGCCAAACTGCTGCGATTTACACCGTGGACGAGCGTGACGACGCCTCTTTTGTAAAAGTCTTTGCGGCTGGTGTGGCCGCTGCATTTGACCTTGGCCGTACTGCATCTCGGGTGTTTCAACTTGTCCTGCAGGAATACGAGCGAGCCCCCATGCGTCAGGGTTTCGCCGAAAGCATTGAGCTAGCGTGGTTCAATGATGGGCTATCCGGTCGGTCCGTAGATATGAGCGAAAAGACCTTTCAGCGGGGCCTCAAAGAGCTGCTGGCCAAGCAATTTCTGGCCCCCCGCTCCCCATCCACTTTCTGGGTTAATCCCGCCTTGTTCTTCAAGGGTGATCGCGTGAAGTTCATCACCGAATACCGCAGAAAAGGCTCTCGGGGACCGTCGGCCCCGGCCTCAGTCACGATGGAAACTGAGGCCTAGGCCCGACCCTGCCTAGTGGCCCATACCCTTACCCCGTGGGGGCGTTCTGGACTTGTTCGCGGCGGCCCGTTCTTCGCGCTGTCGTTGCTGCTCAATTTTGCGCTCTTGCTCCAGAGCTTCACGCATCCGAACCATCTTCGCGCTGTCCACCGTCATTGCAGCCGCTAAGGTCTTGCGTTCGGCCTCGTTGAGGGGCCTGAGAGCATCCAAAAACGGTTTTAAGGCCTTCTGCTGGTCATCCAGCGCCTTACGCGCCGCCTGCGCCTCCTTGCGCGCCTGAGAGGCCTCCGCGGCTTTGGCGCGGTATGCCTTGGTCGCCTCCAAGACCTTCGCGTTGAGCCG
>NZ_WIVZ01000075.1:0-2822 GCF_009600325.1 Pseudomonas sp. FSL R10-2189 | reverse complement strand
CGATGGCGGCATGTCTAAGGCGGCGGTGTGCCGCAACTTCAATGTCAAGCGCACTACGTTGATCGAAACATTGACGCGAGCAGGTTGGCGTGGTGCGGGAAGGACGGTCGATGAGCAACAAGAATAAGCTACTCACCGTCTTTTCTGACGCAGAGCAGGAAGCCTTGTACGGCCTACCGGACTTCGACGATGCTCAGCGGCTGGAATACCTGGCGTTGACCGAATCTGAACTGGCGTTCGCCAGCAGCCGGCCTAGCCTGCAGGCCCAAGTCTATTGCGTCTTGCAGATCGGCTACTTCAAGGCCAAGCATGCTTTCTTCCGCTTCGATTGGCATGAGGTCGAGGACGATTGCGCCTTCGTGCTGAGTCGCTATTTCCACGGCGAAGCGTTCGAACGCAAGGCGATCACCAAGCATGAGCACTACAGCCAGAGGGGTCAGATCGCCGAACTGTTCGGCTACCGGTCGTGGGCGGCTAGCTTCCTGCCGCAACTGGCACAGCAGGCTGAACAGATCGTGCGGCGCGACGTAATGCCAGGATTCGTGGCCGCCGAACTGATCGTTTGGCTCAGCGAGCACAAAATCATCCGGCCCGGCCACACCACCTTACAAGAGCTGGTCAGTGAAGCCCTGTCCACCGAACGCAGGCGCTTGGGCGGCTTGCTGGCAGAAGTGTTGGACGAATCGGCCAAAGCTGCGCTGGGCCAGCTCCTGGTGCGTGACGACACCCTGTCTCAACTGGCAGCGCTCAAGCAGGACGCTAAAGATTTCGGCTGGCGTCAGATGGCAGGGGAGCGCGAGAAGCGCGCCACGCTGAAGTCCTTGCACGGGATCGCCAAGGCGCTGCTGCCCAAGCTCGGCATCTCGCAGCAGAACCTGCTGTACTACGCGAGCCTGGCGAACTTCTATACCGTCCATGACCTGCGCCACCTGAAGGCGGAGCAGACCCGGCTCTACCTGCTGTGCTATGCCTGGGTACGTTACCGGCAGCTCACCGACAACCTGGTCGACGCGATGGCCTTCCACATGAAAAAACTTGAGGACGAGAGCCGCACGGGTGCGAAACAGTCCTTTGTCGCCGAACAGCTGCGACGCCATCAGGAAACGCCGCAGGTTGGCCGCCTGCTGTCGCTGTACGTGGACGACAGCGTGGCCGATCCGACGCCGTTCGGCGAGGTGCGCCAACGCGCCTACAAAATCATGTCCAGGGAATTGCTGCAAAACACGGCGCAGCGCATGAGCGTCAAGCCACTGAACAAACTGGCGCTGCACTGGCAGGCGGTGGACGGCCTGGCCGAACGCATTCGACGCCATCTACGGCCGCTGTACGTCGCGCTCGACTTCGCCGGCACGGCCCCCGATAACCCATGGCTCGCGGCGCTGACTTGGGCCAAGAGCGTGTTCGCCAAGCAGCAGCGCCTATCACAACGGCCACTCGACGAATGTCCGGCGGCAACGCTGCCGAAACGCTTGCGTCCGTACCTGCTGATGTTCGATGCCGAAGGCACGCCGACAGGCCTGCATGCCGATCGTTACGAATTCTGGCTTTACCGTCAGGTCAGGAAACGCTTCCAGGCGGGCGAGCTCTACATTGACGACAGCTTGCAGCACCGGCATTTGTCCGACGAGTTGGTTTCGATGGACGAGAAAGCCGCCGTGCTCGCGCAGATGGACATCCCCTTCCTGCGGCAGCCGGTCAGTGCCCAGCTCGATGCACTGGCGGCCGAGTTGCGTGCGCAATGGGTGGCGTTCAATCGCGAGCTGAAACAGGGCAAGCTGACGCACCTGGAATACGACAAGGACACGCAGAGACTGACCTGGCGCAAGCCCAAGGGGGAGAACCAGAAGGCGCGCGAGCAAGCTCTCTACGAGCAACTGCCATACTGCGATGTCGCCGACGTGTTTCGCTTCGTCAACGGCCAGTGCCAGTTCCTGTCGGCGCTGACACCATTGCAGCCACGCTATGCGAAGAAGGTAGCCGACGCCGACAGTCTGATGGCGGTGATCATTGCCCAAGCCATGAACCACGGCAACCAGGTTATGGCACGTACCAGCGACATCCCGTACCACGTCCTGGAGAGTACCTACCAGCAGTACCTGCGCCAGGCGACGCTACATGTGGCCAACGATTGCATCAGCAACGCCATCGCCGCACTGCCGATCTTCCCGCATTACTCGTTCGACCTCGATTCGTTGTACGGTGCCGTTGATGGGCAGAAATTCGGCGTCGAGCGACCAACTGTGAAGGCGCGCTACTCGCGCAAATATTTCGGCCGCGGCAAGGGCGTCGTCGCCTACACGCTGCTGTGCAATCACGTGCCGTTGAACGGCTACCTGATAGGCGCACACGAGTACGAGGCTCACCACGTGTTCGACATCTGGTACCGCAACACGTCGGACATCGTGCCGAGCGCGATCACCGGCGACATGCACAGCATCAACAAGGCCAACTTCGCCATCCTGCACTGGTTCGGACTTCGTTTCGAGCCGCGCTTCACCGACCTCGACGACCAGTTGCAGGAGCTGTATTGCGCCGATGATCTGGCATTGTACGAGAAATGCCTGATCCGGCCGGCTGGCCAGATCGACCGGCAACTCATCGTCGGTGAGAAGGCGAACATCGACCGAATCGTCGCCACACTGGGCCTGAAGGAAATGACGCAGGGCACGCTGATCCGCAAGCTGTGCACCTATACGGCGCCGAACCCGACGCGGCGCGCAATCTTCGAGTTCGACAAGCTCATCCGCAGTATCTACACACTGCGCTACCTGCGCGACCCGCAACTGGAGCGTAATGTTCACCGCTCGCAGAACCGCATTGAG
>NZ_WIVZ01000074.1:0-2995 GCF_009600325.1 Pseudomonas sp. FSL R10-2189 | reverse complement strand
AGCTTACATTTTCTAAGATCCTCGACTCCTTTTCCAGCCGGTCAGATTTTTTCTACACCCTTAAATGCGAAGAGCCAGAAAACCCCTGAGCAGCTTCAAGCGCGCATTACCGAGTTGAAAGCGCTGTATCAGCAGTTGCAGGACAGTTACGACTAGGATTGAAAATCTTAAATTTCTGCAGGAAATTTAAATTAAAAGAAACGGGAGTTAATAGTATGAGTCAAGACCCTAAAAAATGTCCTGTTACCCACCTGACTACTGAAGCTGGTGCCCCTGTGGTGGATAATCAGAACAGTATGACGGCAGGTGCGCGTGGACCTTTACTTGCCCAAGATTTATGGTTGAATGAAAAATTAGCAAACTTCGTCCGCGAAGTGATTCCAGAGCGTCGTATGCACGCTAAAGGTTCAGGTGCTTTTGGTACCTTTACCGTGACCAATGATATTACCCAATATACTCGCGCTAAAATTTTCTCTGAAGTCGGCAAAAAAACCGAAATGTTTGCGCGTTTCTCAACGGTGGCGGGTGAACGTGGCGCGGCCGATGCAGAACGTGATATTCGAGGTTTTGCCCTGAAATTCTATACTGAAGAAGGCAACTGGGATCTGGTCGGCAATAATACCCCGGTGTTTTTCCTGCGGGATGCCCGTAAGTTCCCTGACCTGAATAAAGCAGTCAAACGTGACCCGAAAACCAACAAGCGCAGTGCCACCAATAACTGGGATTTCTGGACATTATTGCCTGAAGCCTTGCATCAGGTGACCATTGTGATGTCGGATCGCGGTATTCCTGCTGGCTACCGTCATATGCATGGTTTTGGCAGCCATACCTTCAGTTTTATCAATACCCAAAATGAACGCTTCTGGGTGAAATTCCATATGCGTACCCAGCAAGGCATCCAGAACCTGACCGATGCTGAAGCAGCAGATTTGATTGCTAAAGATCGTGAAAGTAGTCAGACTGACTTATTTGATGCCATTGAACGTGGTGAGTATCCAAAATGGAAAATGTACGTTCAAATCATGCCGGAACTGGAAGCTGAAACAGTTCCTTATCATCCATTTGACCTGACCAAAGTCTGGCCGAAAGGTGATTATCCACTGATTGAAGTCGGTGAATTCGAACTGAACCGCAATCCGGAAAATTATTTCCAGGATGTAGAACAGGCTGCCTTTGCACCAAGCAATCTGGTACCGGGAATTAGCTACTCACCGGATCGTATGTTACAGGCACGTCTGGTGAACTATGCTGATGCAGCACGTTATCGTGTTGGTGTAAATCATTCACAGGTTCCGGTCAATGCTGCACGCTGCCCTGTAAACTCTAATCGTCGTGATGGTCAGGGCCGCATGGATGGCAACTATGGTTCATTGCCACATTATGAACCGAACAGTTTTAACCAGTGGCAGGAACAACCTCAGTTTAAAGAACCAGCATTAAAGATTACCGGTGATGCTGATTTCTGGGACTTCCGCGAAGATGACAATGACTACTTCAGCCAGCCCCGTGCCCTGTTCAATTTGATGAATGATGAACAGAAACAAGCATTGTTTAATAACACGGCCGCAGCGATGGGTGATGCGCTAGATTTCATCAAATACCGTCATATCCGCAACTGTTATGCTTGCGATCCAGCTTATGGGCAAGGCGTTGCTAAGGCCTTAGGTATGACTGTAGCAGATGCTCAAGCGGCACGTGAAACAGATCCTGCTAAAGGTTTACCAAGTTTTCTTTAATGTGGAAATTTGATTTAGATAGTTAATAAAAAAACCCCGGCATCCTGCCGGGGTTTCTCATATTGGGTTGCTAGGCTCTGTACGTAAAGTATTGTCGCAAGCACCGCATAGCGCAGGCCAATGAGACCATCGCCGCAAAACTTGTTGCGAGCTTGTCGAAGCGCGTCACGATGCGACGGTTCTCCTTCAGCCAGCCAAACATGCGTTCGATGATGTTGCGCTGCCGATATTTGGGGCGATCAAAAAGTCGAGGCAATCCTGGCTTGGTTTTGCGCTTCATGCTTCGCAACGGAATGACTGGCTGCATGCGATAACGATCACAATACTGGCGCAGCGCTTCAGCGTCGTAACCCTTGTCAGCCAGCAACCAGCGGCAACGCTTGCGTGGGCGACCGCGCAGGCTGGGTATGCAAGCCTGATCGAGTAGCGGTTGGGCATGGGGTGCATAGAGAAAACGGAAATTTTCGTACGATAAGCCCTGCTGACAGTCCCAAACCCTTGCGTTGTGCAGTCGGTATCCGAATGGAGTACACCTCACTCAGGCGTCAGGATGATTACTCGCCTCACGTCAGATTAGGGTCTATTTTTGCATTTTCTGACGCGGCAGCGTCCACCTCTACGACCTCAACCTGACACAGAACGCTTAGCGTACGAAAATTTCCGTTTTCTCTATTCGCCCCAATAACCGTGTTGCACTCAGCTCCTGCAACCGCCGGATATTATTTCTTATCCCTTGCAAAATAGCCCCTTCAATGCCAATGTAATGACGAATGTCTTTACAGGAACCTGCGAAATGGCCTCAATCAATGTCCGTGTGGACGATGACCTCAAAACCCGCGCTTATCGCGAATTGGAACGTTTGGGTGTGACTCCATCTGAGCTCATGCGCCAAGCCTTGCAATACGTTGCTGAGCGCGGACAGCTTCCATTCCGTCCCGTACTGATGACAGAAGAGGATGAAACCCTCATAAACACCGTACGCGAGCGATTGGCTTCACCGCAGCGCGTTAAGGTGTCTCTGGATGACCTATAGCCTTGAGTTTGACCAACGTGCACTGAAGGAATGGCACAAACTGGGAGATACTATCCGACAGCAATTGAAGAAAAAGCTGGCTGAAGTCCTGGAAAACCCACGCATCGATGCCAATCGCTTACGCGAGCTGCCAGATTGCTACAAAGTAAAGCGGCTCTTCGCATTTAAGGGTGTAGAAAAAATCTGACCGGCTGGAAAAGGAGTCGAGGATCTTAGAAAATGTAAG
>NZ_WIVZ01000073.1:0-3166 GCF_009600325.1 Pseudomonas sp. FSL R10-2189 | reverse complement strand
GTTTTGGAAGCGGGATTGTTTCGCTTAGCAAGCTCAGAAAATTAACTGACTGTTGCACTTGCTCCTTGAGACCGCCAGGGGTGGATCTGAGCTTGGCTTGGCGCAGCTATTATAGTGATGGTTTAACCGAAATACCGGGCACTTCTTTGAATATGACTGAATATCCTGTTAGCAAAGAAAATGAGCAAGACGGTATTCTGTGGTTTATTCCTTACGAAAAACATTTGAAGCCCACTTATGGAGGGGAGGCCGAGCAGTATGGTTATGGCCGTGCCCAGTACCAGATTGTAATTCTTGGGGAGCCTGTGCCTTCAAATTCCTCGGCTATCATGATCGCTATGGGGCGAGGGGGCTCACCTGAATCATGTGAAATTCCGCCACCACGTCCTATAAAGCATGACTAAGCAGCTAATGTTTTAGGTGTAGGAGAAGTCTTCAGTCGAACGGGCATGTAGGGCATTTCTTGGATATGTTAGGAAATACCCTACATAAAAAAAACGGATAGGGCTGTAGGCTTATTCGCTTTTGCAGTGTTCAGGTGACTGGCACTAAACCTTTTTGAAGTAAGACTTTTCCTTAGACGGTAATAAGCATGAAAAAAAAGCATTTTCATAAGTCTCCATTGCAGTCGAGTCAGCTGTGTATGTTGGGGCTGGTTCCTTTATTATTGACAAGCCCTATGGCCGTAGCTCTTGTTATAGATAATAGAGAGGCTACGATTAACGGTACTTGGGCTCCTGATGATTATCAACTTATCAATGCGGCTAAGCTCACCGCCACAGGCGCTCAGGCACATGAAATTAGCGTCACCTCCCAGTCAGAGCTAATCCTCGCGGGGTCAACGGTACAAGCTCAAGGTATTGCAGCAGGGATTACGGTGACCAATAGCAAGGCGACGATCACCGGTAGCACGGTGTCTAGTGCCAGAACCGGTCTGCTGATCAATAGTTCTCTAGGGATGCTCCGATCAACTTGCTGCGCGGCGGCCGCAAGTCGTAATTTGCACGGCACGCAGCGCTATTTGCTCAAAACGACCTGATGCAGTGTTCATCGAGGGCGTTTTTCGCCCGGTTTTCCATGTTAAGCGCGCAACTCGCCCATACCCATCAGTTGTTTTCGAGCCATCCACAGGTTCGACAGGGCGAACAATGTGGTCAACTGAGCCGTGTTTTTCATCAGCCCACGAAAGCGCACTTTCACGTACCCAAATTGGCATTTGATCACCCGAAACGGATGTTCGACCTTGGCCCGTGTCTGGGCTTTGCAGTACTCAATCTTGCGCTTGGCCTTGTAGAGCACGCTGCGTTTATTCAACTTGGAATAGGTGCTGCGGCGCGCCGCGATTTGCCAGATCACTTCACGATTTTCATGCTCTTCACGCTTCTCAACGCCGGTGTATCCGGCGTCTGCATACACTGCATTTTCTTCGCCATGCAAAAGCTCGGCGACCTGTGTGACATCGGCGACGTTGGCGGCGGTGCCGTGGACGTGATGAACCAAGCCGGACTCGACATCAGCGCCAATATGGGCCTTCATTCCGAAGAAATACTGGTTACCTTTTTTGGTCTGATGCATCTCGGGGTCGCGCTTTCCCTCTTCGTTTTTAGTCGAACTGGGAGCATGAATAATGGTGGCATCGACGATAGTGCCCTGACGCAGAGACATGCCTTTGCCCTGCAAATAACCATTGATGACCGCGAGGATTGCAGGTGCAAGCTGATGCTTTTCCAATAAGTGCCGGAAATTCATGATCGTGGTGTCTTCAGGTATCGGGGCGCTCAAGGTCAAACGTGCAAACTGGCGCATGGGCGTGATTTCGTAGAGCGTTTCTTCCATGGTCGGATCGCTCAGGGAAAACCAATTCTGCAACAGATGAATACGCAGCATGGTTTCCAGAGGATAGGGTTTTCTGCCGCCACCGGCCTTGGGGTAGAACGGCTCGATCAGGCCCAGCAGACCCGTCCAGGGCACGACCTGATCCATCTCGGCGAGGAAGCGTTCGCGGCGTGTCTGCTTGCGCTTGCCGGCGTATTCGAAATCGGAAAAGCTCATCTGGCTCATAGGCGGCTCGGATCAGGTGGTCAGGCGTATTTCAGCACATTTGAAAACTTGTTCGGAGATTCCCTAGGAGATATCCCAAAACTCGTCAGTGTTGCTGAGAGTTCTATAACGGGTGCTTCTACAGGTGCCGCAGTAGGGCTGGGGCTTCTTGATATCACGTCGACAAGTATTACGGCCACTAATGCAGATGGTTTTGGCTTGCAAGTTTCGAACGGACAAGTCACTGCCTCTGACAGCAGAATTACGGGGGGGGCGAATGGCGTTTGGGTTGTACCGAATAACGACTTGTCGCAAAACGGACGGTTGGAATTTAATAACAATACAATAGTAGAAGGGCAATCCGGTGCGGCTATTTTGGTTGAGGATTTTGGTCTTGCCAATACACCCATAGATGTATTTGTTAACAGTGGTTCCTCTTTGGTTGGCGGCAATGGTGTGTTGCTTCAAGTTAACGGTGCGTCGACTGCTAATATGACTGTTAATAACAGTCAATTAGAGGGTGATGTGGTTGCTGAACCAACGGCGACCGCTCATTTGACGCTTGAGAATTCAGCAACATTAACCGGTAATTTGACACATGTTTCAAACTTGTCACTTAACAGTCAAGGTCAATGGATTATGGTCGGTGACAATATTGGCCAAGTAAGTAATTTGTCGATGAGCGGTGGTTCGGTTCAATTCGGTAAGAATGATGATTTTTTCAAGTTATCCGTGGCCAGTCTTCAGGGGAATGGCACTTTCATAATGGATGCTGACTTTGCTCAGGGCAAGACAGACTTTCTTGAGGTGACTGGCCAAGCAAGCGGCTCGCATAGTTTATTGGTAAGCAGTAGTGGTCAAGATCCGCTGGTCGATACGAAGTTGCATGTGGTGCATATAGGCAGCGGTAATGCACAGTTTTCGCTGGTCAACGGTCGTGTTGATCTCGGTACTTATTCTTATGACTTGGTGCAAGAGGGCAATGACTGGTATTTGGGGTCGACAGGTACTATCAGCCCAGGTACGCGTTCAGTATTAGCGTTGTTTAATGGCTCTTCGCATTTAAGGGTGTAGAAAAAATCTGACCGGCTGGAAAAGGAGTCGAGGATCTTAGAAAATGTAAGCT
>NZ_WIVZ01000072.1:0-3188 GCF_009600325.1 Pseudomonas sp. FSL R10-2189 | reverse complement strand
AATTGGTAGACACGCCAGCTTCAGGTGCTGGTGGCCGCAAGGCCGTGGAAGTTCGAGTCTTCTTCTGGGCACCAATTCAGGTTTACAGCCTACGGTTGTGAAACCACTCAAAAAGCCCGCGAAAGCGGGCTTTTTAGTTTCCGGCATTCCCCCCTCCCTTGGTCTGACACCTTCTATCCAGTCCACCAACGTTGTATTTGATAATCCATCTCACTCGCACTAATATCCGGCCACCTTCAGATCGCCTGTGCGACTTCCTGGATTCGAGTGTCCGACAACAACGAAAGACTTCAGCTCTACCTCACGCATCGACATGCGCTTGTGGACTATGCCGCCCCCATCGTGGGTTGCCGCGCCAAGGCCGAAGATGTGGTTCAGGATGCGTGGTTACGCTTTAGCCAAGGGGCCGACAGCTTGGTCCCGCTCACTCAGCCGGTCGGCTACCTGTACCGGATCGTGCGCAACCTGGCCTTTGACCTGAACCGCCGGGTCAGCCTGGAGAACCGCCACACCTTGCGCGACGAACAGCTCGACGAGCACGTTTCCAACGCGCCCTCCCCTGAACAAGAAGCCCTGCATCTGGACGAGCTGCGTAAATTGCAACATGCTCTGTCCCGCCTGCCTGAACGTACTCGACAGGCTTTTGTCCTGCATCGACTGCAAGGCCTGACGTTCCAGCAAATCGGTACCCAACTGGGTATCTCTGTGAGCCTGGCCCATCAATTGGTCCGCGATGCCCTGACCTACTGCGCGGAACAACTGAGCGATGACTGACACGCCCCCTCCGAATCTGGTCTGGGAAACCGCGCTGGACTGGCTGCTGCTGATCCAGCAAAACCCTGACGACCCCGAACTCAACCGCCGCCTGAATGACTGGCGGGCCAGCGCCCCCGAACACGACGCCGCGTGGCGCAAGGCGCAGAAAGTCTGGCAACTGAGCGGTGCAGCCCTGAGCTTGCCGAACCCGCCCGCCGCCGCCGCGCCACAGGTTGCAGTGGCCACGCCTGCGCCGCGCCGCTTTAGCCGCCGCCAGTACTCATGGATCGGCGCAGCCGCTGCGGCCTGCGCAGTGTTTATGCTGCTGCCCGACTGGCAAGCCCTGCAGGCCGATTACCGCAGCCCTACTGCCGAGCATCGTGACATCACCCTGAGCGACGGCAGCCACATGCTGCTCGACAGCAACAGCGTGGCCGATGTGCACTTCGACCCCGAGCAGCGACAGGTCACGCTGTTGCGGGGCCAGGCATTTTTCTCGGTCAAGTCCGAGCCAGATCGCGCGTTTTTCGTAAATGCCGGGCAGGTGCGCGTTCGTGTCACCGGCACCGCCTTTGCCGTCAGCGTGGAAAACGGCGAGGTACAGGTCAGCGTTGAAAGCGGCACCGTCGCGGTAAAAACCCCGACGGCGCCTGAGCCCGCCAGCCTTCATCACGGCGATCACTTGAGCTACAGCGCGGCAGACAACCAAACCCGATTGGCACAATGGCCCAATGAGTCCATCGCGCCTTGGCGCCGCTGGCAACTGGTTGCCGTCGATCAATCGGTAGAAGACGTCATCAAACAACTACGGCGCTATCAGCCCGGTCTGATCCTGCTGACAGACAAAGCACTGGGCCAACGGCGCATCACGGCCGCCCTGAATTTGCGCGATCCAAAACGCGCCTTGCAGGCTGCCATCGCCCCGCTGGGCGGCGCCGTGCAAGACGGCCTGCCGTATACCTTGATCGTCACCGACGCGCCGTAAATCTTTTTTCAACTATTTCTGGAAATCTCCTGCAGCCGAGAGTCTTTACCTACGAACGTCACTGATAAAGATTCGCATTAGTGACCAAGGCGTTTCATTTCGTAGGTCCTCTCATGCTTTCTCTGCGTTTGCGTTACGTGCGCTCACTGTCTTTGGGCCTGCTCCTGGGTTTACCGGCGCTGCCCCTCGCCGCCCAGGCTGAACCCGACCGTCAGCATTACCAGATAGCCGCCCAGCCGTTGGCTACCGCGCTGATTGCGTTTTCGCAGCAGTCGGGCTGGCAGGTCAGCGCAGAAAGCGCCCTGCTCACAGGTTTAAGCAGCTCGCCGGTAGACGGCAACCTGGACCCGGAACACGCCCTGGCTAGCCTGTTGCGCTCCAGCGGCCTGCAATGGGAAGTCACCTCGCCAGACAGCGCATCGATCCTGCCGCCCACCGACAGCGACGTCTTGCTGATCAAAAGCACACCGATTACCGCCATGGACGCCGTTTTCCAGGGTGAACAAGTGATAGATCGGCAAATGATCGAGAACTTGCCTTCAGGCAATGGCGACATAACCAGCCTGCTACGCACCAACCCCAACGTCCAGTTCGACAACAATCAGCTCAGCAGCAAGACGCCCGGCGAAATTGCCCCGGCCGATATCAGCATCAACGGCGCGCGTCCATGGCAAAACCTGTTTGTGGTCGACGGCATGAACATGAACAACGACCTCGACCCCGGTAACAGCAACGACGACTTCGACGAGTTGCCGGGGCGCAGCCAGGGCATGGCCCTGGACACCGACCTGCTGGAAAACATCAAGGTCTATGACAGCAACGTGCCAGTGGCATTTGGCGGCTTTAACGGTGGCGTGATCGAGGCCAATACCCGCGATCCCAAGAAAGACTTTCACGGCAAACTGTCGGTGCAGATGTCGCGCTCCGAGTGGACCCGCTACCACCTCAATGAAGACGACCCCGACCTTGAAAGCTTCAAGGCGGGCTTTGGCAACAGCAGCCAGCCCGAGTTTAAAAAAGTCATTACCCGCGCCACCCTCGAAGGGCACCTGACGGACAACTTCGGCTTGCTGGGCAGTTTCTCGCGTAAAGACTCGACCATTCCGACCCGGGTCTTTGCCATTTCCAACCAGACCGAAACCGCCAACGCCGCCGAGACCCAAACCCGACGCATCGACAACTACTTCCTCAAGGCCGCCTGGCAGGTCAACGACGACTGGAAGCTCGACGTCAGCCTGACCCACGCCCCGGAAACCGCGAAAACCTTTGGCCCCAACTCAGTGCTCTCTGCCCGCGAGATGGAGGCCGGCGGCGACAGCCTCAGCGCACGGCTGGTGTGGAATGCGCCACTGGCCCGGGTCGAACAAAACCGGCTCTTCGCATTTAAGGGTGTAGCTGATTTCTAAACCCTCCTGACTTCAGCAAGCACCTGGCTATGTAATTGGTT
>NZ_WIVZ01000071.1:0-3539 GCF_009600325.1 Pseudomonas sp. FSL R10-2189 | reverse complement strand
AGGTAGCTGGTGACACGAGTGTTGAGCCCACCCAACTAGGGTGACGGAAATTTCTGGGGTTCCGGCTTACATCCCCATTTACTGGCAAGCGTAGCGCGCAGGGCGTAGCCAGCGCCGTGAAGGAGCGAAGCAGCCCTTGTCTAGTCTTCGGGTCTTGCGCGGTGTTTGTGGGGCGCACAGCGACTGGAGCGGCGCGTATTCCTGCCGAGCACGCACTCAAATTCACTTAGCTCCGTTTTAAAACGACTCAAACACAGGCGGCCGTTGGCCGCCCCGGCGCTCTGCGCCGCTTACGGTGGAAAAACTCACCACTAAAGCATCTGGAATAACAACTGACGCCTCGCTCCGCTCGTTGTCCGGTCGATCTAAATCCCTGGTCGGTAAAAGCACCCGCCCAGAGATTTAGATCGACCTCACCGTGGTAAGGCACCTCGTTTCTGACTTTTCTCAAACAAACATCAACAGCACAGGCAAACACAGAACCAAGGCCGGCGGCTGCCTTCATGGCAGCCTGCAAGGCCGCAAGCGGTGCCCCCTATGGGGGCACCACCTAGCCGTTTTAGGGGAAACCCTAATAGATAAAGAGGCCGTTTCCTTCTGGCAAACGCTGAAAGCCAGTAACCACGTGGCTTTCAGGCCGTTTTTGCCTCTCTTGGTATGTTCACTCTAGAGCGAACATATATGTTCACTAGCTGAGTGAACATATACCGTCTGAGTGAACGTCTTGTGCGCACATAGATCTCATATATACTGAACATCATGTTCACCATACCGCACGGATATGTTCACTTGAAACAGATCAAGAAAGACCCCGCCGATTTCGCCATGCTAACTCGTGGATACATACGCGATATCCGGGAGCTTTCCCGGCGCAGCCCGAGCGCTTTCCAGGTGTTCATGCTGCTGACTGAGCGGATGAATAAGACGAATGCGATTGTCATTAGCCAATCCACTCTGTGCCAAATCCTGAGCTACGGCAGGACGGCAATACACAATGCCATCCGCCTGCTGGAGTCCGAGCGGTGGCTTCAGATCGTGAAGATCGGGACAGCCAATGGCTACGTGATCAACTCAAAGGTCGTCTGGAGAGATCACAGCGGCAAGCGCTATGCATCTTTCTACGCTGAGGTAGTGGTCAGCGAAAGCGACCAAGGCCGTCCAGTCGAGGACTGGGACAACATCGAATTACGTCATGTCCCTGTCCTGCATGCGGGAGAATCCGTTGTAGATGATGGGGCCGAGCTTCCTCCCCCTGATCAGCAGGACCTATTGCCACCCGAGCCGCACGAATTCCCCCGGACATCCGCTACTCATGAGCCTCAGGCCGTTGCAGATACCCGCGCCCCCCCAACAAGGTCCACCGGACCGCGTTAGTTTGCAGCCCTGGATACGCCTAAATGGCTGGTAGACTGTAGGGCACCCTACAGACAGAACCCGACACTTCCCTACATGGCAAAATTAACCATTGGCCGCATGGCAAATCTCTACGGTTTGCATCGCTCGACAGTGCATGAAGCCGTGGCTAAAGGGCGCGTAACTGCTGGCCTGGACGGTAAAGGGCAGAAGGTTATCGACCTGTCGGAAATGATCCGAGTGTATGGTGAACCCGAGGGTTCTGCCCTACACCGCCCTACACCTGAGCCCTACACTTCCCCTACACCTGAAATGGACGCCCTACACCCCCTCATTGAGGAGGTTCGTTTGCTGCGGGAAGAGATACGGGAACTGCGCGAGTCTCTTCGGCTCATCGAGCACAAGCCCAACCCCAAACCGCCCGTAAAAACCTCAGCACCTGAAAAACCTCAAGAGCCCGCCACCTGGTCAAGTCTGTTCAGCGCCCTGGACGACTGAGAGGCTGACCCCCAACACCCGTAGCACCTTCATCAAGCGATAAAGGTCCGGATCGCCATGGATACCGAAGAGCTGCTCCAGATCTGCCACGGTGATCCCGGTCAGACTCGCCATTTTGGCCGCCCCAAATGCGCTGATCGCCACACCGATGGAGGCCGCAATATGGGGTTCGGGGAGCAATGGAACAGTAAACGCACTTAAGCCCAGTACCTGCCCGCAAACCAGCGCTCTGTCTGGGGAGTACGATAAAACCACCGTTTTATGAAACCGCTTTAACGAACATCAGGAAGGACCGTAAACATCCGAAAAGCGGTTCGATAAACTCGTTTCGACAATCAGAGTTCTCCAATCAACAGTCACATACGAGTAAAGCGAACTCTAATTCGTGCTTACGTTGGTTTTCGGTTCCATTGCTCCCCAAACCCCAATATGAGCGGGATGGCCGGTCGCTAAAGCATCCGCAATAAATACGGTCCTGGTTTCTGGATTGGTTAACGCCGCCCCTGGATCATAGATCGATGGCTTTTTTTGCACCCGTTCCGTCTCCCTTTTGCACCCGTTCTATACCCGTTTTGCACCTTACCTGCACCCACCCAACACCTTTTTTGCACCTTACCTGCCACCGACTGGCCACGGTCTTCGACCTGAATGATTTTTACGCCCTTTGAAGAGCCAGATTTTCCCCCTTAACAGGGTCAAAATCTCAATACACAATACGCACCTCTGGCGAGGTATAAAAAACCATAATTTTCAATAGCTTATAAATATTGTTGATTCATTGACGCTATACACTTGTCATACAAAACCACGGTTTTAGCCAACAAAAACTGATCAATTTTGTATCACCAATGTAATACGGCGCCGCCCTGACCAACCGGATGGCTTTTCCTTCCCGAATACGCCGTACCGCTAATCCCCTGCAAGCGCTCGAAGTACTAGAGGTGAGAACGTCGTCGGAGTGATCCCACGGCGTTTGGCATTGGGAGACTCAAGCCAGTCTCTCAGCAGTTTTGCCCCCTTGGAGGCATTGCAGCCCACACAGCACGCCGTTCTATCTATTGAGGCAACGCACGGTATAGCGTGGCTCGATGCACACCCAAAAGACGTGCAACCTCGGCCACTGATTGGCCCTCATCAATCAACTTCCGTGCATAGGTTATCTGCTCATAAGTCAAAACAGGCTTTGGCCCAAATCGAACACCTTTGGCTTTGGCGGCAGCTCTTCCTGCACTGGTGCGCTCACCAATTAAGGAGCGCTCGAAGTCAGCAATCCCGGCGAAGATCGTTAAAACCATGCGCCCAGCTGGTGAGGTGGTGTCAGCCCATGGCTCAGCAAGTGAACGCAGACCTGCCCCTATGGTTTTGAGTCGTTCCGCAATATGGAGCAGGTCGGTCGTTGACCTGGCCAAGCGATCCAATCGCGTCACGGTCAGCACATCTCCTGGTCGCAAATGATCGAGCAACCGACTGAGTTCTGGACGATCTCGCTTAGCCCCGCTGACCGTCTCTTCGAAAATCCGCTGACAGCCATTTTTCCCCAAGGCAAGTCGTTGCTGCTCCAGATCCTGACCTTGCGTCGAAACCCGAGCGTAGCCAATCTGCTGTCCTGCAGTAAGCGTCCGCCCAACTCACCTTGCGTAAGTTAGGGCTTGCGCCCACTGATGCGGCAGCAGTTGACCAATCTCACT
>NZ_WIVZ01000070.1:0-7958 GCF_009600325.1 Pseudomonas sp. FSL R10-2189 | reverse complement strand
CGCAAGCTGCTGCAAGGCCTCAAAGTATCAACCCAACAAGCGGCGCACTGGGTGCGCACCGGCTTTACCGGGCTGCGTGGTGTCGCCGCCAGTAGCGAACTGCTGCTGGCCATTGGCGGGCTCTACTTGGCCAGCGACTCATTGAAGAAGAACATTGAAGAAGCGGAAAAGGCCATTGGGGATAAATCCGATGAGGCCAGGTTGGCACTGTATGGGAGTAGTTTGGGGTGTTGGGTGGCGGGGTTGAGATTGTGGGCCTTTCACTGGAAGCTGGCTCAAGCCGACTACAAAAAAGCAACGCACTAAACCCTGCCCGAACAGCAAGGTTTAAAACCCTGGCTAATACCGGACGCTTGCTGGCTAGAGCCGGTGCGACAATTGGCGCAGTTGCTGGTTTATATGATGCGACACAGGCGGGATTTGCAGCTAATCGCAGCTCTAAGGAAGGAGACAGGGATGCGTCACAAGGGTATGTAGCCTCCACGATGCTTTTAAGCGGTGGAGCAGGGTTCGGTATCTTGGCTGCTGCTACGGGTGCTAGCACGCTGCTAGGTCCACTTGGGGTAGCGTTACTCCTCAGCCTGTCCGGATACGCATTCCTCAAATGGGCCGAAGGGGAGGAGTCAACACCTCTCGAGCGCTGGGCCCGCCGCTGCTACTTCGGTTTTCACAATGAAACACCCCCCATTCATTGGGACAAACCTGAACATGCCGCCATGGCCATTGCCGAACTCAACGCCGCGACCATGGGTGTTGAAGCAGGCGTCAACTTCAGCTTGCGACTCGTCGAAACCGACTCACCCGGTAACATGGGCAAGAGCTCGGTAATCCTCAGGCGACAACTGGAATATCGCCTGGTCCTGCCGCTCTTCGATGCCGAACGTTCGGCGTATCGCTGGTCACTTACGGTCCATCGCCACGGCGATGGTGCTGCCGATCAGTACACGGGCGGTGAAGTCATGGCGCAAGGCAACTTGAACCCGCCCGAACTGGCGACGCCAGCCAGCAAGCGTCAAACAGCACTGGCTGTTCCCAAACTGCCGAAAAAACCGGATTACCAAGCCAACAGCACCACACCCACCCTAAACATTCGGACAGTCACGTCGGCCGATGCCCGCACACTGCAAATAAAAGATATCAAAGGCGCGATTGAGCTGCTGCCCGATAGCCGTCGACACAACATCGAAGCGGCCACTTTGTCCCTGACCTACTGGCCAAATCGCGACATTCTCGATGCCTATGCGGAACTCACCTTAATGGATCACCAGTAAACCACATGGCCTGTCTGCTGTTCGTCCGCTTATTTCGTATCTGTCCTATGGCAAACCTTGCTGCAAGCCATTAACACTGAACTTGACCATTTACTGCTGGCCTCTCCTCGAAAGATCGAAGAGGTAAATGGCACTTACCTGAACTGGAAAGAACGCATGTTATTTAAAACACCTTTGCTCGATAAACCAGCTCCGGGCTGGAAGCACGATCTTCCTGGCCCTAATGAGCCTCCATCTACAGAACCTTACCCGCCAGTACTCTCAAACCCTCCCAACCATGTAGATGATATTTACCTTGAATTAGCGCGCGCAACGATGAGGATGCGCGGGATTGGTGTTTTGCTAGCACCTTTAATGTTTTTGCTCTTCTGTGCTGCCCCTACCGTTTTAATTTCACATGTAATTGAAACGGGAAAAACACCTTCAATTACTCCAAGTATCTTCTTGATTATTGCGGGCGTTATAACGCTATGGGCGGGCATGTACTTCTGGAGAATGGACACTTCAGCCCCACGCGACGAACCCATCCGCTTCAACCGCGCCCGACGCAAAGTCTATGTCTACCGCTTTCGTCGTAACGGCCTCAAACCCTTCAGCCGCAGCGCTTGGGGGGCTCGCGCTGAAGTGTATGACTGGGACAATCTTCACGCCGAAGCCTGCAGCATTTATGGCGCCATGGGCAGCGGCGGCTCGATCCAGACAGTCACGCTGGCAGTACTGGAGCCCGGTACTCATAAGGTAGTCGACCGTTTTCACTTCGCCCACGATATCCAGCAAGGTGAAATGTACTGGGCCATGGCCCAGCTCTTTATGCAGCAAGGACCGCAAGCGCTGCCGTCGTTCCCGCGTCCGCCCCGCGACTGGAACAACGAAAAAATACGCTTCAATCTCGCCCGCCGCCTCGCGCCCAAAGTGCACTGGCCAGAGGCTATCGACCTGGAGTCCCGCTCGGCGCCGTCGATGCACGGCTAACCATTCCTGTTACTGCTTTTAACCCCACGTTCCGTTGCGCAGGTTTCAAGCGCAGCGCAATCCCCCCTGCGACATCACTTTTTGAGGATTTTCTATGCCTGCAGTCGTACTGGTCGGCCATGACCACATTTGCCCGCTGTGCGGCCCCACCACGGTTAATAGTGGCGCAGCAGCTTTCAATATCAACAACAGCGCGGTCGCGCGTGTTGGCGACACTTTGGGTTGCGGTGCTGTCATTACCAGCGGTTCGGCTCTGATGACCATCGAGGGCAAAGCCGTCGCACGCGTAGGCGATACCACTGACCACGGCGGATCGCTGGAAAACGGCGACGCCAGTTGGCTGGTCGATTAACGCTTACCTATGACCAGGAGACGCCCATGCGCCATCAACACGATCTGCGCTTTATCTTCGAGCCCCTGCCGAACGATGCCTTGGAGGTTTTTCTACAGATTTTGACCTGCCGGTTGCGTCTGGCGCCCATCTGTATTCAACGCCCTCGTGCGAGGAGGCGTCATGGAATTTCGTAACCTGACGCCCTTCGATGCGCTGTGTTTTAGCGCCCTGGGTGTGGACGATCAAGAGTATCCGGTGCTGGCCATGAAGGTCGGTTATCGGTTGGTGCCGGTGGATGGCCAACCGGGGCAATTGCGCGCCGAGGTCATGGACGTTAAGCCCGTGGCGTTGTGTACCGATGACGCCTATTACGGCGAAGAAGGGACCAGCAGCGTCAGCGAAGAAAGCGACCTGGCCCCCTTTAAACCGCGCTGTGATGTGATCGTGGTGGGGCTGGCATATGCGCCGCAGGGCTTGCAGGCCACGTCGTGGAACGCGGGTGTGCACTTGAGCATTCCGGTCGCGCACGAGTACATAGAAGTGCCGCTGCCCGAACCGTTGAGCCCCGGCGAACGGTTGAACGAATACCAGCTTCAAGAATGGCAAGCGAAACGCGTGGCCGCCGCCAAGGCACACGCCAATGCCCCTACCCGGCGCAATCTGCTGGACAAACAGTTGCGCTTTAGTGGGCCACGGCAATTTAAAGACAGCCTGTTTGGCGGTTGGCAACTGACTCAAGCGCAGCCCGTTCTGAGCGTTCCGCTGCGCTGGGAATATGCCTTTGGCGGCAGCAGCGTGGTGCGCAACCCCGAGCACCTGTTAAAGCCTGACAGCCCGGAGTATCTGCTCAACGAGGTCTGCTACAGCAACCCGCTGGGCAGCGGCTGGATCGAGAAACGCCAGGAGCAGTTGGGCTTCAAGCTGGATGCGCCCCTGCGGGTGCTGCCCGCGCCGCAAATCGAAGCAATCGACAGGCCCGTGTTGCACCTGGATAAAGCCAAACACCCTGATGGACTGCTCGACTCCACGCAAATGATGCAGGTGGCCGGCACCTACAAATACCAACCCGCAGGTTTTGGGGTGGTCGGCCGGGCCTGGGCACCGCGACTGGCCCTGGCCGGTAACTACGACGCTGTATGGCAAGCAGAGCGATGGCCGGGTCTGCCTTATGACTTTGACTTCGCCTACTGGAACGGTGCGCCCAGCGATCAACAGATCGAATTTCCACCGCCCAACCTGCGCATCGAACTCTTCAACCTGACCGACCCGAGCCTGACACCCAGCGGATACGCGCAGGTGGAAATGCCCGGCCATCGAGCGTTTGTGTTGTTGCGTTTGTTCAACGGCGCCTTGCTGCCGCTGCCCATGCTCACCGACACCCTGCGCATCGACACCGAGGCCATGACCCTGGTGCTGACCCATCGCATCAGCCTGCCCAATAACCTCGATATTCGGGTGCTCGAAGCGCGCTTTGAGACCGATCCGGCGGCGCAACTAATCAAGCGCTCGCAGCGGGAGGTGCATTGATATGGCCGATAACGTCATCGCCCGCAAACAGACCAAATGGAAGGTGATCAGCATCGTCCCGGACGTGTGCAAAACCCCGATGGGCAGCGCCATCCCGCCTGTGCCCTACCCCGTCACCGCCGAACTCAAAACCGCCACCGGCGTGGCCAACTCCGTGCGCGCCAATGGCAAACCGGTGGTGGTCTACGACATGAGCCTGGTGCCCACTACCAAAGGTGACCAAGCGGGCGCGGCTAAAGGCATCAAGAGCAACACCGTCGGGGGCAAATGCTACCCGCTGGAGAAAAGCAGCAGCGTGCGCGCTGAGGGCAAGTTGATCGTGCGCCATGGCGATACGTTCTGGATGAATGGGGTCTAGAACATGGCCGAGCCCCTAGAGATCAACATCAGCAAATCCTTCGTCGAGCATGGCGGCAAACAATGGGCGACCTATGAAAACGGCGGTGGCGTTACGGTTCAGGTCTGGAAAAACCAACAACTCGAACTCCAGCGCGATCTCAGCTACACCGACTACGCAACATTCAGGGAAAAAGCCCCGGAACTTGGACTGCGCGACTACCCCGCTCCGCTCATGCGCCGCCAAGGCGGCACAAATGCAAACGGCAATACGCTGGGGCGTGTGGTGGGCGAAACCGCGCCAACCGCAGTGCCCGCCACACAGGCCAATGCGGCGATAGAAGCCGAAACCCAAGAGGAAAGCATCACCGGAGAACAAGTTCTCGATGGCCTCCAGCTAGGCCTGGATGTGGTGGGCCTGATCCCCGTGGTGGGAGAAGCGGCGGACATTATCAGCGCTGGCATCAGCCTTGCTCGCGGGGACTATGTAGGCGCTGAGCTGTCACTGCTGTCGGCCATACCGTTTGTGGGGTATGCGGGTACTGCGGGCAAGGCCACGCGCTATGGCGCGAAGATGGCTGAGGCTTCGGGTAAAGTCGCACGCGAAATTACACAAATGCCCCCCATAAAAAAAATCACAAGCAAAAATCAAGAGCCACCCAAAGATGTTAAAGACGGCGGCAAATCAAAAGGAGGGCCATGCGATCACCTTCGTAAGGGGAGCGGAAAAGGGCCATACCGTGGTGGAGCGCACAACCAAACTTCTAAGCCTGTAAACGACAATAAAGACTCCCACCATATGCCCGCTGATGACGCCAGCCCCCTTCCGAAAAGAGACGGACCTGCAATACAAATGCACCCAAATGACCATAAGCTCACGAAAAGCAATGGATCAGTAAAAGGATCAGCAAAATACCGCCAATCAATTCAGGAATTAATAGAAATGGGGGAATGGCGAAAAGCAATGATCAAAGAGATTAAAGATGTCCGACGAATCCAGAAAATCATTGGCGAGCCCAACAAATACAATGAAGCAATTTTGGAAATGCTAAAGTATTTCAGATGCCTTGAAAAAAACAATCTCACCTCATAACTCCAGGATATAAAATGAATAATTACGAAATTTCTCCGTACGTAGGCGTAGGAGAATTAAAGTTTGGAATATCCCCATCTATGGCCGAGAAAATTCTTGGCAAGCCAAACTTTTCATACTACGACCCAGACACTGATGCAACCACTCAATATTGGAACAACAATGGACTACAGCTTTCGTTTTCAAAAAAAAATAACACCCTTACATCCATCAGCATGTATTCAAACATTAGAAACATAACACTTCCAGGAATTAAGTTCGACTGGAATACATCAAATACAACTTACAACTCATTAATAAAATCGGATCCTTCGGCCATGAAAACTGTTGGAATTACAGTTTTCTTCAAGTATGGAATAGCAGTTTCAGGACTCTCTGGGGAAGATAACGGCAACAAGTCGATAACCGCTTTTACTAAGGGTGAATGGGTGCCGGAAGATCCATACCTGGAGCGCCTCACATAAGTGAGGTACTGCACGAAAAGGGAACAAGTTTTCGATGGCCTCCAAGAAAAACGCATTCCTAGTAAAGAATGGATGGATGGATTGGCGGCAGAACACACTCTGAAGAGAGGACCCTCAAAGCCTTATTTGGATGCGTTAGAAAAGGCCGGAATCAGTTACAAGACAACCCCGCAGATACACATTAAGGTTAGACCATGAACATAGACCAAGTTCAGGCCGCTGAAGTATTTGATGATTTTTTAATTGCAACGGATGACCAAATAGAGTGGCTAATTGAAGAAGCAAAAAAACACAAAATCGCTTTAACAAACTCTCCCAACACACCAGAGCTTCTCGAAAAATCATTTGACATAATATCCGAAGAACTGAATGAAGAGGATATTGAAAAATTGATAGTTATATTCGGTAGATATCTCGGAGAATTTATAAGACTTAACTATGGCGGAAAATGGACCCTGCCACTGAAGGATAAGAAAAACGTCAATTTCAATACCCCCGTGATCACAGGCCATTCGCCTATAGAGGGGCTGGAGTTCGCCCCCATAAGAGTCATATGCGCCTATGCTCTTCGTAGATACAAAGGCACTATACGTCGCGCCATAGACAATCACATTCACCCGCAAATATTGGACCTGAGTTTAGAAGCAGCGCAAGAAAGACATAGCAAGAATTAAATTGCGCGACCATGAGTGTAAAGGTTGGGGTCAACTTCAAGTTGCGACTCGTCGAAACCAGCTCAGCGGGCAACATGGCAAGAGCTCTGCAATCCTCAGGCGACAACTGGAATACCGCCTGGTCCTGCCGCTCTTCGAAGGCGATCATTCGGCGTATCGCTGGTCACTGGTGCTGCTGTTAACGCAGTCGCTCGCGGTGATGGCTCAGACGTAAAGAATATGGAACTGACAATCTGCCATCAGCCAAAAAGGAAAATAAACATGAGAGACTCTCATTTCGAATACTTCATCGAGAAATTTGGCGAAGCCACTTACAGCATGCCTGTTTCAGAAGCCACCCTTGCTCAATGGACCGGCAAGCTCCCTCCTATCTTGATGACTTACTGGCGTGAAGAAGGCTGGGCAGGGTATGCAAACGGGCGAGTATGGACAGTTAATCCCGATGAATATGAAGACATCAAGGATGCATGGCTTGAGGGGACACCGCTTGTCAACATTGATAACTTCCACGTCATTGCCCGCGATGCCTTTGGCGACCTCTACTTGTGCGGCGAAACAACAGGCGCAAGCGTCACCATCACTTGTATCCACAATGAAATCCTCGCTCTGAAAAACCAGCTCAACCCCAAACCCTTACCAGATCACGATCCTTCCATTCAGGCGCTGTTTGGTTCTGCCAAGCTAGAAGACTTCGACTACCCTGACGCCAACGGAAAACTGCTGTTTGAACGCGCTATAAAGAAGTACGGCCCACTTGAGCCCGATGAAATGTACGGTTTCGAACCTGCGCTCGTTATGGGTGGAAGCGTTATATTGGAGAACCTTCGACGCCTTAAGCTGGATCCACACCTCCACATTCTGCGTCAATTCGACAGTCCGACTCTTCCTTTCTCCAACATCGATTTTTGACAAGTTTATGAAATAGCCATGAGTTCAAAAGCGGCCCACATCTGGAGGGTGTCCAGGCATTCGTCGCGCAAAACCATACGCCATACGCCACCCTGCGCATCGACACCGAGGCCATGACCCTGGTGCTGACCCATCGCATCAGCCTGCCCAATAACCTCGATATTCGGGTGCTCGAAGCGCGCTTTGAGACCGATCCGGCCGCGCAACTGATCAAGCGCTCACTGGGGGAGGTGCACTGATTGGGCGGATGCCTGTTTGGGTAGGGAGTAAAAACTACAGACATAAAAAAAGAGGCCTATAAGGGTAATGCCAGTCAGTTAAGCTGACTGGCATTTTTATTTTCGGGTCGGATATTTTGCTGGGCGCTGCTTCACTGCT